>NZ_JBHWWZ010000015.1:0-99981 GCF_042730275.1 Rhodococcus sp. NPDC060086 | reverse complement strand
GTGGGGGGGGGGGGGGCCCCGGGACCCCTACGGGTTGGGGTTGTTTTTGCTACTGCAGTTTTTTCCTTTTGGGGGGGGGGGGGGGGGGCCGTTTGGTGGGTTTTTTGTGATTATTGGTTTTTTTACTCCGGGCCTTAATTATCCCTGGGTTTTTTTTTTTTTTTTTTTTGGTGGCCGCCCCCCCCCTCCCCCGCCCCCCCCCCCCCCCACTCCACACTTTCTCAGCCGTACACCTGCGCGTAGAGGTCGCGGATCTCGGCGTCGGTCGGGATCAGGGGGTTGTTGTTCGGCGACCCCGAAGCCAGGGCCTGCTCGGCCATGAGCGGGATCAGTTCGTCCCACTCGGCTTTGCCGATGCCGTAGACCTTGGGCGTCGGGACCTGCACATCGCGGCACAGTTCGCGCAGCGCTTCGACGAGGTTGTTCGCGGCGGTCGTGTCGTCGTCGGTGAGTGTCGCGACCCCGAGCGCGCGGGCACAATCGGCGTAGCGGGCTTCGGCGGCGCCCACGGAGAACGCGGTCACTGCAGGGAAGAGCATTGCATTGGACAACCCGTGCGCCACATGGAAATGCGCGCCGATCGGGCGGCTCATGCCGTGTACCAACGCGACCGACGAGTTGGAGAATGCGATGCCGGCCTGGGTGGCGGCGAGCATCATCTGTTCTCGCGCTTCGGCATCGGTGCCGTCGGTATAGACCCGTCGCAGCACCTTCCCGATCGTGCCGATGGCGATGAGCGCGAGGCTGTCGGAGAACGGATTGGCCTTGCGGCTGACGTAGGCCTCGATGGCATGAGTGAGGGCGTCGACACCGGTATCGGCGGTCAGACGCGGCGGCATCGACAGGGTCAGTTCGTAATCGATCACCGCGGCGACCGGTAGGAACGCCAGGCCGGGGCACAGCATCTTCTCGTCGTTGGCACTGTCGGTGATGACGGTGAACTGGGTTGCTTCCGAACCGCTTCCGGCAGTGGTGGGTACGGCGATGATCGGCAGGGCAGGTCCGACGTTGTTGCGTGGCGCCTTGTAGTCGCGCATCCGTCCGCCCTGTCGCCCGAGAATGCCGAGGGCCTTGGCGGTGTCCATCGGACTTCCGCCACCGAACCCGATGACCGAGTCGGCGTCGTGTTCGGTGAGCGCGGAAACGCCTGCGTCGAGGGAGTCGGTGGTGGGGTCGGGCACAGCATCGGCGAACAAGCGGGGTGTGGCGCCTGCGGCTTCGAGGTCGTCGAGCATCTTCTGAGCGGCGCCGGTACCGACCTGGAACGAATCGGTGACGACCAGCGGACGGGACAACCCGAGGCTCGAGACGACGTCGCCGATGTCGCGGACGGCTCCGCCGCCGATACGCATGATGCGGGGGAGCGCGATGGGTGCAGTCATGTTCGGATCATGCCAAAACCGCCTTCCGGACGATACGTCTCCGGGGCGAACGGTGTCAGTTGCTGTCGGGCGACGTCCCCGGACGCGTTGGTGCACGGACCTGCTCGGCGAGCGTGCGAAGCTTGGACTCCGATTCCGAACCCGGCTCGGTGGTGTAGATGAACAGGGTCTGATCTGCTTCGCCGGTCACGTCGAGCGCTTCGTAGTTGACGTCGATGCGGCCGACGAGCGGGTGTTCGAAGCGTTTGATTCCGTCGCGACGCTCGACCACCCGATGATCGGCCCACCATGTGCGGAACTCGTCGCTGTGCTCGGACAGGTCGTCGACGAGCCGGGTGAGCAACTGGTCGTCGGGGTGGCGTCCTGCGTCGAGACGCAAGGTGCCGACCATCGACGACGCGGTCTTCTCCCAGTCGACGTAGCGTCGTCGGGCCTCCTCGTCGAGAAACACCCATCGGAGGAGGTTGCGGTCGCGGGCCGGTTTGGCAGGGAAGTCGGTGAGCAGGAGCGCAGCCAGGTTGTTCATGGCCAGTACGTCGGTACGACGGCCGCGGACGAACGCAGGGTGGTCGGTGAAGGACGTGAGCAGCCTGTGCAGGGACGGGCGCACGCGCTGGACGGTCGCTGCGGGAGTGCGCCGCCGCGGGGCTGCGACGGTCCGTGCGAGGTCGAACAGGTGCCGGGTGCTGAGGTCGTCGAGTTGGAGCGCGTCGGCCAGAGATCGGAGCACCGCTTCGGACGGACGTTTGTGGCGGCCCTGCTCGAGTCGGGTGTAGTAGTCGGTGCTCACTCCGGCGAGGGCCGCGACTTCCTCCCGTCGCAGTCCCGGAACCCGTCGTCGTGCTCGTCCACCCTCAGCGGGTGAAACGAGTGCACGCCTGACCTTGAGGAACTCACCGAGTTCGCTGTCTCCACTCAACGAGAACAATCCTCCGTTTCGGTACCTGCCCCATCATGCGCCAGTCGTCGCCTGTGCGCTTTGTCTGCGGTACTCGTGGCGTCGGGGGACCGATCCTGGGTATGGCATTCCCAGGATCAGCTGGGCCCGCTCCACGCCGATTTCGGGCCCGGGCTGCTGTTGAACTGGACGGGTCCCATTCGTCGACCCGGAGCGATCCATGTCTGTGACCACCCAGCCGACACCCTCTGCCACACCCGAGCGTAATCCGCTGCTCGAACGACCCGATGTACGTCCCGCCGGGGTGCGGGATGTTCTCCGCGACGTGGGCGCTCACTACGCGGCCAACGGTGTGATCGGCTTGATCTTCTCCGCGTCCGGCCCGATCGCGGTGACCTTGGCGGTCGGAGCGGCCGGAGGCCTGACCGCCGCTCAGCTGGCCTCGTGGGTTTTCGGGATCTTCCTGTCGGCCGGACTCGCCACCGTGGCGATGTCGCTCGTGTACCGTCAGCCGCTCGGTTTCGCGTGGTCGATCCCCGGAACGGTCCTGCTCGGTCCGTCACTGCAGCATTTGTCGTTTCCCGAGGTGGTCGGGGCATTCTTCACCGCCGGGGTGCTGATCCTTGCTCTCGGCGCGAGTGGGATAGTGCGCCGCATCATGGCGGCGATCCCGATGCCGATCGTGATGGCGATGGTGGCCGCGGTGTTCCTGCGCTTCGGCACCGACATCGTCACTTCCACCCGCGACAACCCCGTTGTGGCCGCTCCGATGGTGTTCGCGTTCGTCGCCCTCACTGCGATTCCGGTGCTGGGCCGGTTCGTGCCCCCGGTGCTGGGGGCACTCGTGGTGGGCGTGGTCGCGGTGCTGGCGAGTGGCCAGTTCGCGTTCGATTCCGACGGTCCGCTGTTCGCCAGTCCGGTGTTCACTGCTCCCGAATTCACCTGGGCAGCACAATTGGAGTTGGTGGTACCACTGGCGATCACAGTGTTGATCGTGCAGAACGGCCAGGGCATCGCCGTGCTCCGTGCGGCGGGGCACCGTCCGCCCGTCAACGTGTTCGCCGTGTCGTCGGGGCTCTTCTCGGTGCTCAATGCGGGATTCGGAGCCGTGTCGGCGTGCGTGACCGGCCCGACCAATGCCCTGCTGACGTCGTCGGGTGAGAAGCATCGCCAGTACACCGGCGCGGTCGTGTACGGCGTGCTCTCTCTGGTGTGTGCGTTGCTTGCACCCACGCTGGTTCGGTTCATGCTTGCGACGCCCGAGGCGTTCGTCCTGGCACTGGGTGGGATCGCGATGATCAAGGCGCTGCAGCAGGCGTTCGTCACGGCATTCGCGACCACCTTCACCCTGGGTTCGCTGGTCACGTTCGTGGTCACGATCGCCGACCTGAATCTGTTCAACATCCACGCCGCATTCTGGGGGCTTCTCGTCGGGTATGTCGCCTCACGACTGCTCGAACGCGATGACCACGACAAAGAAGAATCTTGATGCGGTTTCGGCAGCGTCAATTACCGGAGCTGCGCACGGGGGGCACGCTGTCGGTCGACGGCACGATGGAATGCGCGAGGGCCTGGACCAGGAACTCGAGCTCGGGTGTCGGGGTCGTGCCGGTGCGCACGACACCGCACACCGGCACCCTCAGTAGGTGTCTCTTCTCGCGCATGAACTTGAGCCCCTTGCTCGGGGTCTCGGACGCCGTGCTGGCGAACAGCACCGTCCAGGCACGCGGGTTGGTGAGGACCTCGAGTGTTGCGGTGTGGTCGCTCGCGATCGCCGGACCGAGACGGACGCGTCTTCCCACCTCGACGAAGGCGTCCTCGATGACGCGGTGGAGCAGGACCTGGCTGTTCCGGGGCGGGAGGAGCAGCGGGTAATGGGCCAGTTCACCGATGTCGACGGTCGAGAACGCAGACAGTGGATGGTGGCCCGAGGTGACGACCACCAGGTCCTCGATCCCGAGCCGCACGGTTTCGAGCCCCGGTCGGTCCACCTCCCCGCGGATGAGGGCGAGGTCGGCTTCACCGGAGGCGACAGCGTTGACGCGGTCGGTGAAGTCCTTGATGACGAACTCGACGTCGATGTGGGGGTGTCGCTCGCGAACCTGGGAGATCGCGTCGAGGCTCTGCGTCGCGAAGCTCATGTTCGCGGTGATCCGGATGCTGTCGCGAGGTTCGGTGGCCACCTCGAAGGCGCGTGCTTCGAGGCTGAGAACTTCCGATGCGATCGGCATCAGCCGCAGGCCGGCAGAAGTGAGCTTGACCGATCGGGTTGACCTGTCGAAGAGGCTCGTGCCCAGTTCCTGCTCCAGTTTCGCGATCTGGTGGCTGATCGCGGACTGCGAGATGAAGCACCGCTGCGCTGCACGGGAGAAGCTGGACTCCTCGCCGACCGCGAGGAAGTAGCGTAATTGTCGGAAGTCCATCGAACCCCACTTATGAGCGAAACAGATAACAGTTTTTCGAATATCCCAGGTTACTGGATACCAACGTCCCTGGAAACCTAGGTTTGTAGTCATACAAGAACTTCAATGTGGAGGTATCGGCAGCATGGGTGGTGCAGACAAGGGAGAGACGACCGTCGTCGACCGGACCGAGGTAGTGATCGTCGGGTCCGGGTTCGGTGCCCTTGCCGTGGCGAAGAAGCTCGGCAAGGCAGGCACACCGTTCGTCCTCATCTCGGAGACCACCGAGCACTTGTTCCAGCCCTTGCTGTACCAAGTGGCGACGGGTGTCATCTCGCCCGGCGAGATCGCCCCCTCCGTCCGTGCCATCCTCGCGAAGTACCCGAGCGCCGACGTGCGACTCGGCCGCGTGGTCGACGTGAACCCCGACGACAACACCGTCGTGTACGAGGCGGCAGGCAAGCGCCACACCCTCGGCTACGAGCACCTGGTCGCCGCGACCGGCGCCCGGCAGGCCTACTTCGGCCGCGACGAGTTCGCCGACCTGACCTTCGCCCTCAAGACGGTCAACGACGCCGAGCGCCTGCGTCGCCAGATCATCCGCTGCTTCGAGGAAGCGCACATCACGACCGACGCCGAGCTCCGCAAGAACCTGCTCAGCTTCGTCGTCGTGGGTGCAGGCCCGACCGGCGTCGAGCTGGCAGGCCAGATCAAGGAGCTCGCTCAGCGCTACTTCGCGGAGTCGATCGGCAACATCAAGGGCGAGGACGTCACCGTCACGCTCGTCGAAGGCGCCGACAAGGTCCTCCCGCCCTTCGGCGGCAAGCTCAGCGAATACTCGAAGGTGTCCCTCGAGAAGGCCGGCGTCGATGTCGTTGTCGGCACCATGGTCACCGACATCGACGAGCACGGCGCAACCCTGAAGACGGCGAGCACCGGCGAGACCCGTCGCCTCACGGCCGAGACGATCATCTGGTCGGCCGGAATCCAGGCCAACGATTTCGCCGACGTGCTCGCCGAGCGCACGGGCTGCAAGACCGTCCGGAGTGGGCGACTTCTCGTCGACAACGACTTCACCGTCGGACGCGCCGACAACATCTACGCCATCGGCGACATGGTCACGCTCGACAACCTGCCGGCGCAGTCGCCGTTCGCGATGCAGGGCGGCAGGCACGTCGCGAAGCTGATCCTCGGCAAGGTGCCCGCGGGAACCGCGTTCCAGTACCGCGATAAGGGCAGCATGGCGATCATCAACCGCTTCCGCGCGATCACCCGCGTCGGCAAGATCGAACTCACCGGGTTCATCGCGTGGGTTCTGTGGCTTGCCGTGCACCTGGTGTACCTCGTGGGATTCCGTAACCGGTACATCGCGGTGATGTCGTGGTGCGGTTCGTTCCTCGGCCACCGTCGTCCGCACTTCTACTACGCACAGGAACTCGAACCGGCAGCCCCTGCAGAAGCGGAGAAGCCGGCCGATGCGCCGAAGGCGGATGCATCGAAGGCCGATGCGTCCAAGACGGACGCGGCCAAGCGCCCGAGCAAGCGGGCGAAGAGGAAGGCCGCGGCTGCGGCGCGCGTGCCTGTCCCGGTCTCGTAGGAGTTCGGCGCCCGCACGAAAAGTTCCACGAACGAGGCCCACGACGTGGCAGCAAGAGGTTCCCGGTCGTTGGACGTCGATGCCTTCGAGTGCGACGTTGGGCAGGTCGGGGCCGAGCTGGGCTGGACGCGAGGGCGACGATGTGGACGCACGTGGCGCCCCGGCTACTTCGTCTCGTTCGGGTGGCTGGTGTGGACCTGCTCCAGAAAGACCGTGCCCTCGTAGACGTAGTACCAGATGCGAGCGGTGCCCTGCGCCGTCGGCTTGTGCTGCCAGCGCTCGTGGGTCGCGCCGTGGCGCGAGATCGTGCCGAGCTCGCCTTTGAGTCGGTAGTTCGTCGCCGTGGTGACCAGGGGCGTCTGCGTGAGGAAGTCCCACGTCTCGGTCATCGGGTTGCGGATCGTCGCGACGAGGTCTCGCCATCCCTTCTTGGCGTCGGTGGTGGCGAAGCGGATTTCGTACTCGATCTTCTTCGGAGGACGGGGGACCAGCTCGCCTTTCTTGGCGGCGGCCACGATTACGGACGCTCCACGGTTTCGTCCTCGTCGAGCCATTCGAGGTCTGCGCTGCCGAGTCCCGCGGCGATGGCCGTGGCGGTCTCCTTCCATGACGTCAGCTCGGCGATCGCCAGGTGCGGCTGATTGGTGGAGAACGAGGCGCGCGCCGCGTCCACGAGGTCCTGTGCGCAGGACTCTCGGTCTGCGGGCGACAGGGCGAGCATCCACGGGAAGGCCTTGGCCATGCGTTCGGCGAGCGAGCCGCTGTCGTCGAGGGTGACGGTGATGAGCTGCGCGGCGAAGTTCAGCAGTCGTGAGCGGCCCTCGGCCTCGCGTTGCGACATCAGGACCAGTGCCTCGCCGTCGCGGCGGGTCACGGTGACGGGGTGGTCCTCGGCCTCGGCGAAGACCTCGGCGGAGTGCTTGCTCAGGTCCGAGGAGCGCCGGGTCCGGGCGGGGAGGTCTGCTGCGATGGCCATGGATTCATGGTATTCGGAACGTGTTCGGAAGTCTAATATGCGGGGTCGCGGCACGTCACGATGCTGATTGGCGAGCACGTATCGACGGGGGTTGCGGGTGTAGTCGGTCGCGCTCGACCGCGGAGGCCTTGGGCGCGCAGCCGATTGGGAAGTGTTCGGGCCGGTGGTTGCTGAGTGGATCGAGAGTGCACGGTGACCGCTGCGGTGGTCGTGCACAGCAACGATGTGGTGTGCATGCCGCGACTGGAAGACGAGAACCTGGACGAGAGTGCCCCGCGGCCCATGTGGATCGGATGGGCGCCGCAGCGGCTGCGGTATAGTTTTACACATGTCAAATAGTGAAGGTGCACGGTTGCCTCCGGAAGAGCGTCGATTCCAGATCCTCGATGTCGCCGCCGAGCACTTCGCCAGACATGGTTACGAGAGTGCGTCCATGAGTCGCATCGCGGCAGACGCCGGAATCACCCGGGCGCTCGTCTATCACTACTTTCCCAACAAGGAGACCCTGCTCGACGCCGTGCTGCGGCGGGAGGGTCAGACGTTACTGGAGGCGACGGCCCCGCAGGGTGGGACGTCGGTGAGCGACGCGCTCGGGCGAGCCCTGAAGGCATATTTTTCGCACTTCGCCTCGAGCGCAGGCGATCTGCGTGATCTGTATGCCCCCACGGCCGTGTCACCATCTGTGGTTTGGGAGATCGCCGCGTCCAACCACGAGGTCCAGGTCGAGCGGCTGATCGCCGCCACAGGCCAGAAGGACTCACCGTCTACCCGATTGGCGTTCTCCGCGTGGCTGGCATTCGTCGAGACCGCCGCTCGCGGCGCGGCGCAGAGCGGCGGCGTCGACACCGACGAAGTCCTCCGGCTCTGCCTGACCGTGTTCGAAGCATCGACCGGCCTCGATCCGGCGGCGCTCGACGCGGAAGTCACCACCACCCATCCGAACCAGGAGCAGATATGAAAATCGCATTGCTCGGTGCCACCGGCAACGTCGGCTCGCGCACCCTCGCAGAGGCGGTATCCGCAGGACACGAGGTCGTCGCCTACGTCCGGCGTCCCGAGGCCGTCCCATCCGGTCCGGGGGTGACCGTTGTGAAGGGGGAACTGGACGACGGACCGGCCCTGACCCGCGCCCTCGAAGGGAGCGAGGTCCTCATTGTGGCGGTTACCGGATCGATGAGGGATACGAGCTTCACGCAGCGCATGTACCCCACGGTGGTGAAGGCAGCAAAGGACGCGGGCGTGGCGCGACTCGTCGTCGTGTCCGTGTTCGGTGCCGGTGACACGGCAGGCAAGGCGTCCGGTATCGCCAAGCTGGTCTACCGTACTGTCTTGCGAGGGTTCCTCGGAGACAAGGCGAAATCCGAGAGTCTCGTCGTCGAATCGGGACTCGAGTGGACGCTCGTCTATCCGGTGAATCTGAAGGACGCGCCTGTGCGCGCCGAGTGGACCGCCGTCCCACTCGATCGGGTCGCGAAAGTTCCCGGGATGCCGACACTCCCGTTCGGGAATGTGGCAAAGACCTTGGTCGACCTGGCCGGCGGACGCGGAGGCTCGGGGAAGCGGATCCTCGTCACGACAGCAGACGGCTGGAAGTCTGTCTGAGATGCGGGCTACTGCGCCGCCGCCAGGACCATGTTCGTGATCCGCTGCGACAATTCGTCGGCGTCCGTTGTGAACCGAGTCGGCGGCAGGTCTGCGAACAACGCGGATTGCTGCAGCAGCGCGAGTGCGGCGCGCACGGCGAAGTCCAGATCCCGCTCGGCTGTGTCCCTGACCTCGTCCTCGATGCTGGAGAGGAGCCGCGCCGCAAGGGATTCGGAGATCGCCCGGGCCAGCTCCGCCGCCTGTTCGTACATGACCGTGTTGTCGGCGAGCAGCACGCTGCGCAGCATGTGGTGGTGTGTGTCGTAGAGCTCGACGAGTTCGCTCACGGCGGTGGACACGAACTTCTCGTCGGTCCAGTCGGCCCGTTCGGGGGAGTCGAAGGCGACGGCGATTGCGTCGACGATGCGTTGCTTGAATCGCTCGTGCACTTCGAACAGTAGCGCGTCCTTGTCGGAGAACCGCGCGTAGATCGCGGTGGGCGCGCTGCCTGCACGCTTCGAGATCTCGGTGATCGTGATCTGCTCGAACGGCTTGAAGGCCAGCAGTTCCTCTGTGGCGGTCACGATGCGCTCCATCGTGGCGCGACTGCGTGACTGTCGCGGGGCGATGACTCGCGGGTCGGTCGACTTTCTGGGCATGGGATCACTCTAACCCCTTGACTGTAACGGTAATCTCATTACAGTTTCTCTCGACAGCACTGACTGCCGCGAACCGCAGAGGGCGGAGACGACATGACACAACCGGTGATAGTGGTGGGAGCCGGGCCTGTCGGCCTGGGAACGTCCCTGGAACTGGCTCGATTCGGCGTGCCCAGCGTGGTGCTCGAGCAACGGCCGGCTCCGTCCACGCATCCGAAGACCCGTAACTTCAACACCCGCACGATGGAGATCACGCGGGGGTGGGGGTCGCTGGCCTATCCGCGTTTCCGGGCCGTCGACACACCTCCGGGTTGGAAGAGCCCGATCCGCTTCTTCGACAACGTGACCTCCCGCGAATTCGGGCATCTGGACACCGCAGGATTCGAAGGACCGGGCCCGGCAATCAGTCCCGCGTTGCCGGTCATGTCGTCGCAGGATCGGTTGGAGGCGATCCTGCGCGACGCCGCCGCCGCGACCGGTCTCGTCGATCTGCGGCTCGGTCATCGCGTGACGGCACTGCTCGCGGGGAGCGCACCCACCGACGATCACGCGACCGTGCGCGTCGAAACCGGCGACTGCGAATACGAACTCACCGGATCGGCACTTGTGGCCGCAGACGGTGTCGACAGCTTCGTCCGGAATGCGATCGGCGTGCCACTCGAGGGGCCGCAGGGCATCCACCACTTCGTCAACTGCTACTTCCACGCCGATCTCGAATCACACCTCGGTGACCGCAAAGGCGTTCTCCTCTATGTCGCAGGATCCGCCGCCGCCGGAGTTCTCCAACCGCTCGACGCACGCGGCCGATGGCTGTGCCAGATCACGGTGCAGCCCGACGACTGGGACCGCGCCAAGTGGGGCGACGAACGTGTGACCGCGTGGGTGCGGGCCGCGATGGGCGTCGACGACCTCGAGGTCGACGTGCGCAGCGTCGGCACGTGGCGGATGAACGTCACCGTCGCCGAGCGGTTCGTGCACAGTCGCGTGGTGCTCTGCGGCGATGCAGCACACCAGTTTCCGCCGACCGGTGGCCTCGGGGTGAACACCGGAATCCAGGGCATGCACAACGTGGCGTGGAAGCTGGCACTGCACGTGCTGGGTATCGCGGACCACTCGTTGCTGGACACCTACGACGACGAGCGACGCGGCCCGGCCCGGCGCACCGCGGACCAGAGTTACGAGAATTTCCAGAACGTCGCTCGGCTGGGTGCGGCGATCTACGGTTTCGGCGAGCAGGGTCTGAGTGCGGATGCGATCCTGACCGAGACACGCCGCTACGGGAACCACCTGGGCGTCGAATTCGGCACGCGATACAGTTCGGCGGCCGTCGTCCCCGACGGAACCACGCCTCCCGCAGTCGCGGACGACTACTCGGACTACATCCAGAGCGCCACACCCGGATGCCGGGCACCGCACGTGTGGATAGGCCCGGATCACGCCATCTCCACCGTCGACCTGTTCACCTCGGGCGGGTTCACGTTGCTGACCGGGAGCGACGGCGGCACCTGGCTCGACGCGGTGGCCGAGCTCCGGAGGAACCTCAGGATCCCGCTCGCGGCCTACACGATCGGTTCGGTCGGGCTCGACGACGACGGCACATTCTTCGAGACGTACGGCATCGGCACCGGCGGGGCGGTCCTGGTCCGGCCGGACGGCTATGTGGCCTGGAGATCGTCGCGCGGCGGACCGGCGAACACGCTCGTCGACGCACTGATCACGATCCTGGGAAGGAACCAGCCATGAGCGACGTCATCATCGTGGGAGCGGGACTGGCAGGCCTGGTCGCCGCTCACGAACTCACCTCGCGGGGCCGTTCGGTGACAGTGGTGGACCAGGAGAACCACCGCAATCTCGGCGGACAGGCATTCTGGTCGTTCGGCGGCCTGTTTCTCGTGGACTCACCGGAGCAGCGCAGGCTGCGCGTACGGGACTCCTTCGATCTCGCGTGGCGAGACTGGCAGGGCAGTGCACAATTCGATCGACTCGCCGACGAAGACACATGGGCGGCGCGCTGGGCGCGCGCCTACGTCGAATTCGCTGCGGGCGAGAAGCGTTCGTGGATCTCTGAACACGGTATCGAACTGACGCCGCTGGTCGGTTGGGCCGAACGTGGTGACCTGCGCGCCGGTGGGCACGGTAACTCGGTACCCCGATTCCACGTGCCGTGGGGAACCGGCACCGGCGTGGTCGAGCCGTTCATCGCGAGTGCCCGACGCGCCGCGAACACCGGAGCGCTCACCTTCGCCCACCGCCACCGAGTCGACGAGATCGTCGTCACCGCAGGCACGGTCACCGGGGTTCGTGGCAAGATACTCGCCCCCGACGACTCACCGCGCGGGGTGGCCTCCAACCGGGACGAGATCGACGATTTCGAACTCACCGCACAAGCGGTGATCGTCACCACCGGAGGGATCGGCGGCAACCATGATCTCGTACGCAGATACTGGCCCGACGACCTCGGGACGCCACCGGCCCACATGGTGACGGGGGTTCCCGCCTACGTCGACGGGCGAGGTCTCGACATCGCGGCGGAAGCCGGTGCGCGACTGGTCAACCGGGATCGGATGTGGCATTACACCGAAGGGCTCCACAACTGGGATCCGATCTGGCCCGGCCACGGAATCCGCATCCTCCCCGGGCCCTCCTCGTTGTGGCTGGACGCGCTGGGACGGCGGCTACCCGCACCGTTCTATCCCGGCTACGACACCATCGGGACACTTCGCCATCTGCGCACCACGCCGGACATCGCCGGTTACGACCACTCGTGGCTGGTGCTCACCCAGCGGATCATCGAGAAGGAGTTCGCGCTCTCCGGATCCGAGCAGAACCCCGACATCACCAGTGGCAGTAAGAAAGCCGTACTGCGGGAGCGGATCTCCAGAGGTGCCCCCTCGCCTGTCGAGGCGTTCAAGCGACACGGAGAGGACTTCGTCGTCGCCGACACCCTCGCCGAACTCGTCGCCGGCATGAACGCGCTCACCGACGAACCGCTGCTCGACCTCGCACGCGTGAAGGCCCAGATCGATGCGCGAGACTCCCAGGTCGCCAATCCGTATGCCAAGGACGCGCAGATCCAGGGCATCGCCAACTCGCGACGGTTCCTCGGCGACAAGATCAGCCGTACCGTCCCGCCGCACCGTCTTCTCGATCCGGCCGCGGGACCGCTCATCGGTGTCAAGATCCATGTGCTGACCCGAAAGACACTCGGGGGCATACAGACCGATCTCGAATCTCGGGCTCTCGGCTCGGACGGCAACCCGGTTCCGGGTCTGTACGCCGCCGGTGAGGTAGCCGGATTCGGCGGTGGCGGAGTCCACGGGTACAACGCCCTCGAGGGCACGTTCCTGGGAGGGTGCCTGTTCTCCGGTCGCGCAGCAGGTCGCGCTGCCGCACAGGAGGTCCTGTGATGGCGGGCCCGGGACTGTGGGCAATCCTGCGAGGCCTGCGAACCCCCTCCCTCGATCCGTGGCGGCACCTCGACGAGCCTGCTGCCGCGGACGAACCGGGTGCGTTGCGCGTGTCCTTCCTGGGCGTCTCGACGATGCTGCTGACCGACGGTGACACCACGATCCTCACCGATGGCTTCTTCACCCGTCCGGGACTTCTGCGGGTGAAAGCCGGAAAGGTCGCCCCGCACCGCGACACAGTTGAGTCCGCGCTGCGGCGCTTCGAGGTGGGGAAGGTCGATGCGCTGTTCGTCGTTCATTCCCATTTCGATCACGCACTCGATGCGCCACTCGTCGCCGAGTTGACCGGCGCGCGGCTCCTCGGATCGGAATCTACGCGGAACATCGCCCGCGGCTACGGTTTCCCCGATTCCCGTGTCGACGTCGTCGTTCCGGGTGAACCGATCGAGGTCGGCCGGTTCACGCTCACCCCGTTGCCGGCCGTGCACAGCCCCGGAGATCTCGCGCCGGGACGGATCGAGCAGCCGCTTGCGCCGGGCGCGAAGGCCCTGGACTACCGCACCGGCGATTGTTATGCGCTCCACATCCGGCACGACGATCGGGCGATCCTGATCCAGGCGAGTGCCAACATGCTCGCCGGCAACTTCGATGCACGCGGTGCCGAGACCGTCTACCTCGGAATCGGTGTGCTCGGCAAGCAGGACCCGGAATTCCGCGAAGCCTACTGGCGACAGTTCGTCCTCGGCACCGGGGCGAGGCGGGTCGTGCCGATCCACTGGGACAACTTCACGGTCGGTCTGGATCGCCCGCTGGTACCTTTTCCGTCGTTCTTCGACGACTTCACCGTCACGATGGAGTTCCTCACCAGGCGCGCGGCGGCGGACGGTATCGAGGTTGCCATGCCGGTTCTCGGCCGGCGCACAGATCCGTTCCGGGCACGGTCGGGGTAGCGTCCCGGCTCGTGCGCGACGGGGGCACGGCCGTGCACAAGCCGATCGGGACTCGTTCCGTGCGGCGCGCGGGACTGATGTGTGCGCCCCGGGATCCGACCGGGTATATGTATGCAAAGGGGGGCGCGCACCAGGTCACACACGGTGTTCGGTGGTCAGCACTCTCCTCCCACATCCGAGAGGAGTCGATGTGTCGATCCGATCCACGTCCGATACCGCGGCCAGGTCCCAGGCCAGGTCCCAGACCCAGCGGCCGCTGCCGCCCCGCGCCGTCGAGCACGAAGGGCCCTCGTTCACCGAGGCCATCCATTCCCGTCTGTTCTCGAACTACGAGCCGCCGCGGGGGGATCGACCCGGAGCTGCCTGACGTCGACCCGGCCGTAAGGCAGACTGTCGGAGTATGAGTGCACCGTCGAAAAACCAGAGCACACGTATCGTCCTGGCGTCTCGCCCCAACGGAACACCGACGGCCGACAACTTCCGTACCGAGGTCGTCGACCTTCCTGCACTGTCCGACGGGCAGGTCCTGCTGCGCACCGTCTATCTCTCCCTCGATCCCTATATGCGCGGCCGCATGAGTACCGCGAAGTCGTATGCCGAGCCTGTGGAAATCGACGACGTGATGGTCGGCGGCACGGTCGGCCAGGTCGTCGAATCACGACACCCGAACCTCACCGTGGGCGACTATGTCCTCGCGGGCGCAGGCTGGCAGTCGCACGCGGTCATCAGTGGTGATGAGGTGCGCAAGCTCGACCCCGACGCAGCACCGCTGTCCACGGCGCTCGGCGTGTTGGGGATGCCGGGCTTCACGGCTTACTCGGGACTGTTGAAGATCGGGCAGCCCAAGGAAGGCGAGACCGTCGTTGTCGCGGCTGCGACCGGGCCTGTCGGATCTGCGGTCGGCCAGATCGCGAAACTGAAGGGTGCCCGCGCAGTGGGTATCGCGGGTGGGCCGGAGAAGTGCAAGGCACTCATCGATGAATTCGGGTTCGACGCCGCCATCGATCACCGCGACCCCGACTTCGCGCAGAAACTGGCCGACGCGGTGCCGGACGGCATCGATGTGTACTTCGAGAACGTCGGCGGGCATGTGGCCGATGCGGTGATGCCGTTGCTCAATCTCTATGCGCGTATCCCGGTGTGCGGTCTGGCGGCCCAGTACAACGGTGTCGACCTCGACCGACGCGACCGCCTTCCGGGGTTCTTCTCTCTGGTGCTGGTCAAGAGTCTCACGATCCGCGGGTTCATCCAGTCCGAGTTCGTGTCGGAGATGTACCGCGACTTCATGAACGACGCGTCGGGCTGGGTGCGCAGCGGCGATCTGAAATTCCGCGAGGACATCGTCGACGGTTTGGAGAACGCACCCGAGGCGTTCATCGGTCTGCTCGGGGGAAAGAACTTCGGGAAGCTGCTGGTACAGGTGGCGCCGGAACAGTAGTGCTCAGCGCCGTGGAGTGGCAGTCGACCAGAGCGCCCACAGAATCAGAACGGGCTGGAAGAACAGTCGGATGAGCCGCTTGCGATCGGTGTCGAGGCCGAATGCATCGCGGCTGTGGCGGTATTGCGCCACGTTGCCGGGGAAGACCGCGAGGAAGAACAACGCGGCGATCCGGCCGATGCGGACGCGGTCGCGTGGAAGGACCGCGAGGCCCGCTCCGAGCATGATCTCGACACCTCCCGACGCCATCACCACGCCGTCCTTGTCCATCGGCACCCAATCGGGAACCTGCGCCTGAAAGTCTTTCCGGGCCCAGAAGAGGTGACTCATACCGGCGAAGACGAGGGCAGCGGCGAGGAGATTTCGAGCAATCGTCCTCGGACGAGTGGTGGCTGGTGTTTCTGTGTGCTGATCACTCATATCGCGATCGTACGGACGGGGCGGCCCCCCGCAGCGGGTTCTCGACATCTTCGCGGCGGGGGCCGGCCGGATGGATCAGGCGATGCGCTCGAATACCGCGGCGAGGCCCTGCCCGCCGCCGATGCACATCGTCTCGAGTCCGTAACGGCCTTCGCGGCGGTCCAACTCGCGCAGCAGTGTCGCGAGGATGCGCCCGCCGGTCGCGCCGACGGGGTGCCCGAGCGAGATGCCGGAACCGTTGGGGTTGAGACGGGTGTCGTCCGCGTCGATGCCCCAGGTGCGGATCACTGCGAGGGCCTGCGCGGCGAACGCCTCGTTGAGTTCGATGACGTCGATGTCGGCGAGGGTCAGGCCGAGACGGCCGAGTGCCTTCTCGGTGGCGGGGACCGGGCCGATTCCCATGGTGCGGGGCGGCACTCCGGCCACTGCCCAGCTTGCGAGCCGAGCAAGTGGACGCAGGCCGAGCTTCGCGGCCTTCTCCGCCGTCGTGACGATCGTGAGGGCGGCGCCGTCGTTCTGGCCGCTCGCGTTCCCGGCGGTCACCGTGGATTCGGGGTCGGCCTTGCCGCGGATCGGACGCAGCTTCGCGAGCGTCTCGAGAGTGGTGTCGGCGCGGGGATGTTCGTCGGTGTCGACGACCAGCGCCTCACCCTTACGTTGGGGCACTGTCACGGGCACGATCTCCTGCGCGAACACACCGTTCTTCTGTGCGGCGACGGCACGCTGGTGCGATTGGACGGCGAGCGCGTCCTGATCCGCACGGCTGATGGAGAATTCGGCGCGTAGGTTCTCGGCGGTCTCGATCATGCCGCCGGGGACGGGGAAGTCGCGGCCACCGGCGGTGACGCGGGCACGCGCGAGCCGGTCGTTGAGGGCGACTGCCTCACCCTTGACGCCCCAGCGCATCCCGGTCGCGTAGAACTCGGCCTGGCTCATGGACTCTGCGCCGCCGGCGAGGATCAGGTCGCTGCCACCGGTCTGCACCTGCATGACGGCCTGCAGAACCGCCTGGAGGCCGGAACCGCAGCGGCGGTCCACCTGGATACCCGGAACCTCGACGCCGAGAACGGCATTGAGTGCGGCGATGCGTCCGATCGCCGGGTTCTCGCCGCTCGGGGAAGCCTGTCCGAGGATGACGTCGTCGATGTCGGAGCCGGAGATACCGGTGCGCGACACGAGCTCGCGGATGACGGTGGCGGCGAGGTCTTCCGGTGCGATGTCCTTCAGGACGCCGCCGAAGCGTCCGACCGGGGTGCGAAGCGGTTCGCAGATCACTACATCGGTCATGGTGTCTCTCCGATCAATTGGTCAGGGTGCGGGCGTAATCCGATGTGATCTCGTCCGCGGTGGCAACAAGGGCAGGGACCAGCCGATCGTGCAGGGTTTCGATCGGGTAGCGGGCGGCGTGGGTGGAGATGTTCACCGCGGCCACCACGGTGCCGGATGCGTCGTGGATCGGTGCGGCCAGCGACCGCAGCCCCTCTTCGAGTTCCTGATCGACGATGCAGAATCCGTCGCGTCGCACCCTGTCGAGTTCGGTGCGCATCGTGTCGTGGGTCTGCACGGTGGCACCGGTGATCGGTGCCAGATCGGCGCGGGCCAGATAGTCGTCGAGTTCGGCGTCGGGCAGACCGGCGAGCAGGACGCGACCCATCGATGTCGCGTACGCGGGGAACCGGGTGCCCAGGGTGATCGTGACGGTCATGATGCGGTTGACCGGCACACGCGCGACGTAGACGATATCGTCGCGGTCGAGCACCGACACCGACGTCGATTCGTGGACCTTCTGGGCGAGTGCCTCGAGGTGCGGCCGCGCGACCTCGGGCAGCGACAACGCCGACAGGTAGCTGTATCCCAGTTCGAGGACCTTTGGGGTGAGCCAGAATTGGGATCCGTCGGTGCGCACGTACCCGAGTTCGGTCAACGTGAGAAGGAAGCGTCGCGCGGTGGCGCGGGTGAGTCCGGTGGCGCGCGCGACGTCGGACAGGGTGCGACGCGGATTTTCGACGCCGAACGCCTTGATGACGGAGAGGCCCCGGGCGAGCGACTGGACGTAGTCGGGAGAGGCGTCCTTGGCGGGGACGTCCTTCACGGCCGGGTCCGTGTCGGTGTCGGTCACGACCGGTTCTTCTTCAGGTGGTCGGTGATCAACTGCGTGACCTTGTCTGCCTGTTCGACGTTCGCGAGGTGCGCGCCGGGCGCCACGACGTGGAACTCGGAGGTCGCGATGCCCTCGGCGAGGGTCTGCATGACGGTGGGCGGGGTTGCGGGGTCTTCTTCGCCGGCGATCACCAGTGTGGGCGCGGTGATGCGGGCGAGGTCGTCGCGTCCGTCCCAGGTCGCGAGGGCTTCACAGCATGCGGCGTAGCCCTCGTCGGTGGTGCTCTTCACCATCGTGACGTGCCGGTCGACGAGATCCCGGTCGCTGTCGAGGAGGCCGGGGCTGAACCAGCGCGACACGATGGATTCGGCGATGGAGGCCACTCCGTCGGTGCGCACGGTCCGGGCACGATCGAGCCACGGCTGCGCGGGCAGGAACGCCGACGATGTGCACAGCAGCGTGAGTGAGCTGATGCGGTCGGGGTGGTTGGCGGCGAGCCATTGGCCGACAGCGCCGCCGAGTGAGAGTCCGATGTAGTGCGCGACCTGCACGTCCAGTGAATCGAGCACCGCGATGATGTCGGCGCCCAGCTCGCTCATCGTGTAGGGGCCCTGCGGTGTGGGCGAGGAGCCGTGGCCGCGGTGGTCGACGGCGATGACGTGCCAGTTCGCGGACAGTGCGTCGATCTGCGGCTCCCACATGGACCGGTCGGATCCGAGCGAGCCGAGGAGGAGTACCGCCGCCGCCGACGGGTCTCCGTGCTGTTCGTAGTGCAGCGTGGCAGTCAATTCGTGCTCCATTTGTTCGCGATGAGGACGGGTGGACGCTATGCGGACAAGGCTAGAACGGACCGACGTGCGAAGCAACGGTTCGGCCTCATTTTGTTCGCATTGCGGACGAGAGTTCACATTACGTACGTTGCCGGTTATTCTGGCATGCATGGACAAAGTCGTTGCCTCCGCCGCCGAGGCAGTAGCCGACATTCCCGACGGTGTGACCATCGCCGTCGGCGGATTCGGCCTGGTCGGCATCCCCGAGTTCCTCATCAACGCGCTGCTCGATCAGGGCGCCACCAACCTGGAGACCGTGAGCAACAACTGCGGTACCGATGGGTTCGGTCTCGGCCTGCTCCTCGAGAAGGGTCGAATCCGACGCACCATCTCGTCGTACGTCGGTGCCAACAAGGAGTTCGCCCGCCAGTACCTCTCGGGTGAACTCGAAGTCGAGCTCACGCCGCAGGGCACACTCGCCGAGCGGTTGCGCGCCGGTGGTGCGGGCATCCCCGCGTTCTTCACTCCCGCGGGAGTCGGCACGGCCGTCGAAGAAGGCGGCCTGCCGCTGCGCTACGACGGGCACGGAGGCATCAAGCTCGCCTCCAAGGCGAAGGAAGTCCGCGAGTTCGACGGAGAGACCTACGTCATGGAACGCGGCATCGTCGCCGACTACGCGCTCGTGCACGCCTGGAAGGGCGACCGGCACGGCAACCTCGTCTACCGGGCCTCGGCCCGCAACTTCAACCCGCCCGCTGCAGCCTCGGGCCGGGTCACAATCGCTCAGGTCGAGCATCTCGTCGAGCCCGGCGAACTGGATCCCAACGAGATCCACACCCCCGGCATCCACGTGCAGCGAGTGGTGCACGTCGGCAAGATCGAGGTCGGAATCGAGAATCGGACGGTGCGCTCATGACTCAGACCGCCAAGGGCATGACCCGCGAAGAGATGGCCGCGCGCGTCGCTGAGGAACTCCGCGACGGTCAGTACGTCAACCTCGGTATCGGCATGCCCACGCTGGTGCCGAACTTCATCGAGCCCGGCATCGAGGTCATCCTGCACGCCGAGAACGGCGTGCTGGGCGTCGGCCCGTACCCGACCGAGGACGAGCTCGACCCGGAGCTCATCAACGCGGGTAAGGAAACGATCACCGCGATCCCTGGCGCGTCGTATTTCGACTCGTCGCAGTCGTTCGGCATGATCCGCGGCGGCCAGATCGATGTGGCCGTCCTCGGTGCGATGCAGGTGTCGGCCACGGGTGACATCGCCAACTGGATGATTCCGGGTGCCATGGTCAAGGGCATGGGCGGCGCGATGGATCTCGTGCACGGCGCCAAGCGCGTCATCGTGATGATGGATCACGTCACCAAGAAGGGCGAGCCCAAGATCCTCGAGGAGTGCGCACTTCCCCTCACCGGAAAGCGGTGCGTGCAGCGGATCATCACTGATCTCGCCGTCATCGACGTCACAGACGAGGGATTGAAACTCGTCGAGACCGCACCGGGCGTGACCACCGAAGAAGTGGTGGCCGCGACGGCTGCGAAGCTCATCGTCTGACGATCCGACTCTATCGATTCGGCGTCAGCGCGCCTCCGGTCCCTCTGGGTCCGGAGGCGCTTTGCTGTCCGCGGCGGGTGGCTCCTTCGTCGGCTCGGGTTGTTCGACCAGCGCATAGCGTGTTCCATAGGATTCGACGAGAGCCTGCAGGATCGCGACCACCGGAACCGACACCAGCGCTCCGATCGGTCCGAACAGCGTCGCCCCGACGATCACCGATCCGAACGCCACGGCGGGGTGGATCGCCACCGTCCGTGCGGTGATCCGCGGATGCAACACGTAGTTCTCGACCTGTTGGTAGAGCGTGCCGAACACGATCACCCACACCCCGTCCAACGGTTGCGCTGCGGCAGCGATGATCGCGGGTAGCGCGATGGCCAGATACGTCCCGAGGGTGGGGATGAACTGCGAGACGACGCCGGTCCAGATCGCGAGTGGCAACCAGTAGGGCACACCGATGACCAGCAGGAAGATGCCCGTGAAGAAGGTGCTGAACGCGGCGAGAATGAGCCGTGAGACCACGTAGCCGCCGGCCTTGTCGACCGACGTCTCCCACACCTCGGCGATCACCTTCTGCTGACGTGCGGGGAACCAGCTCGAGATGGTTCGCCGCATCTGCGGTCCCTCGGCCGACATGTAGAAGACGAACAGAAGGATCGTCAACAGCTGGAAGAGTGTGCCGACCAGGGTGCTGACGACGCCGAGCACACCCGGTGTGAATCGCTGCGCGAGATCGCGGACCGTGTCGGGCGTGATGTGGAGCAGATCGTCGCCGGTCTTGAAGTTGGTATCGAACGTCCGGTTCGCCCAGTCCGTCACACGGGACAAGGCGTCCGGAAGCGTGGTGAGCAGCTGCGCCACCTGTTCGGCGAGGAGCGCACCGAACAACGCAAAGAACCCGACCACGAGGATGAAGAGGCTGACCAGCACGATCCCGGTGCCCGCACCTCGTCGGAGGCCGCGCCGTTCGAGCAGGTCGACGATCGGTTCGATCGTGACGCTGAAGAGCCATGCCAGGAACAGCAGGCCGAGAAAGCCTTTCAAGTTGTGGAACAGCCACCCCGACATCTGGTAGAACGCGATCGCGAAGAGCGCTGCGATGATGGTCGGGCGCAACCAGCGAGGGGCATGCGGACGGCCTGCAGCATCGTCGTCGCTCATCGCACCTCCTCGGGCGATCGGCTCTGACGCGGAATTTACCCGCCGTGTCTGCTTCGCGTGGCGGTACCGACCTCCGTGGTCCGAACGAACCGGGCGGTAAGCGCGGCCACTTCATCGGCGTGTGACCGCGGCGACCAGTGCCCGGCGTCGAGGGGCACGCGATGAAGATCGGACACCCACCGGTCGGTGTCCTCGTACCCGACGGGTCGTACGGCCAGGTCGCGGAGATTCTGGACGAGCTGGACGGGAACGTCGGTTCGACGTTCTCGCGGCCGGAACAGATGCCTCCGGATATTCGCCCGGTACAACTTGAGGCCGTGCACCATGTCGTCGGCCACTGTGGGTGAGAGCGGGCCGATCACCGACGGATCGGTCCGGTCGAAGGCGCCGACGAAGCCCGGCCAGTGCCTGGCGAACCACCACCGCAGCGCGGGGTCCGGGAGACCCGGGATCTGGAAGAGGACGGTGTACGCCGAGGCCAATGCCTGTTCGAGCGGCCCCCGGGGGTGAAATTCCCTGAGGCGTCGTCGCATCCACATCCCCAGATGGTCGAGGTTGGGTCCGGACACCGAGGTGTACGACGCGATCCGCGCGGCGGCGTCCGGCTCACACACCGCCTCCCAACACAGCACCGCGCCCCAGTCGTGCCCGAGTAGGTGGACGGGCGCGTCGGGGCTCATCGCGTCGATCACCGCGAACAGGTCGGAGGCGAGGTGCGCCAACCGGTAGTCGTCAACGTTGCGGGGGACCGTGGAGGCTCCGGCGCCGCGGTTGTCGAATCGGATGATGCGGAATTCGTCGGCAAGGTGCGGCACGACCCTGTCCCATAGGGCGTGGGTGTCGGGCCAGCCGTGGACGAGGATCAGGGTCGGGCCGCCGGGGTTTCCTTCTTCGATGACGTGCAGCTCGATCGGGCCGTTGACGACGGTGTGTGCGGGGAGCGCCATGGGGCCAGGTTAGCGTAACTGGTAGTTATAGTTAATAGGGGAACGTCAGGAGATCGACCTGAGTCGTGCTCGGTTGCTGGGAATTTCTACGATGACGTGGCCTTTGTGGTGCTCAGAAGGAGGTCGTTGCATGACCACGCTCAGTGAAGCAGTGCTCCCACTCGTCAGAACGAAGACCGACCTGCATCGGTGGAGCGCCGCGAACGCCCACGGCCGGCGAATGCACGAGGCCGTCGACATTCTCGAATCAGCGATCCCGACGACAGACGCGGTCGAGATCTACGCCGTCACCAGCAGGGCGCTCGCGAGCGCCATCAGGGTGATCGCCCGAGCCGATGACTCCAGCGGAATCATCGGTGACGCGTGTCGTCGTCTTCTTGAACTTCACCCGCGGGTTGCTGCCGTCGCGAAAACTCCACAGGGAAAGCTTGTCGACTGGATGATGAAGTTCCAGTTCGACGGCGAAGTCGACTACTTCGAGATCGATCCGGTCGCGTATGCGCCGGCTCTCGGTGACCAGGGGATGGCCGACTACCGAGCAAAGCTGCTCGAGACCGAATCTGAGCTCGGAGCGCGTCCGTCGGAGGACGAGCGCTGGTCGTCTCCGCATTCTCGCGAGTGGTTCACGCTCGACTGGAATGCGAGGCGTCTGGCGATCTTGGACCGCGACATCGAGGCAATCGTTCGTACACACGCCAGGGATCGAAAGGTCGCGGCCTGGCTGGAAGACACTGCCGAAGCGTTCGAGGAAATCGGCGAGATCGATCTTGCGATCGAGTGGGCGAAACAGGCGACCGACTTCGACCGGGGGCACCAGTCGCTCAGGGCAGCGGACTACTGGTGCGGGCTTCTCGAGAAACACCGGCCGGACGATCTGCTGGACGCGCGACTCCTGGTGTTCCGCCGCTGGCCGTCTTCGGCAGCGGCCTCTCGCGTGTACAAGTCGGCAGGCGAGGCCTGGCCCGAATACAGTGACGAGGTCCTGAGTGTTCTTGCTGCCAACCCGAGCGACTCTGTGGCCTTCGCTCTCGTGACACTTCGTGACGCGCGCTTCGCGTGGAGTCTTGCCCACTCGCTCGGCCTCGGCGACGATCGCACGTGGAACGAGTTGGCCAAGGCATACGAGAAGGTCGAACCTCTAGCCGTTCTTCCGGTTCATCGGAGACTCGTCGAGAACGAGTTGGTCGAAGCCGGAGCCCAGCACTACCGCCTCGCGGCTCGTCGCCTTGCGAAGATGCGCACGCTTGCTGCGGGGTCCGACGAGGCTGTCGCGGTGGACGACTTCATCGCAGAGCTCCGCGGGACTCATCGGAGAAGGCCGCGCCTGCAGCAGGAGTTCGACCGCGCGGGGCTTCCTCGGTGATATTCGGGCCTGCTTGCGTGCCCGTTCACGTGTACTTCGGTCGTGACGCCTCATCCTCTTCATCGGTGAGTGCGGTGTCCGCGTCAGCGAACAGTGGCCCGAGGGAAGCCCCCACTGAGGGAGAGTGCCCAGTCGACGCCGTCGGGCGCGAGGACACCGGCTCTTGAAAGTCGATTGGCGGCCTCTCCGGGCTTCATCCTCAGGGAGTCGCCGGCTTCTTGGAGTAGATTGTCGGCGAGGTAGGCGGTCTTGCCTCGTCGGACGATCTCGTCGACTCGTTGGATCCAACCCTGAATATGCAACAGTTCTTTTGCGGTCTTGCGGTCCGTTACAGCGGTATCGCTTCACGGCGGATGTCGTCGTCCAGTCGGGGCTTCAGTCCGCCGTAGTCGATCAAGTCGACTTCCCGACCGAGGATGTGCTCGATGAGCTCCTTGAAGCGGATGAACTCGAATGATGATGTTTTGTCGGGTGATTCGACGATCAGATCGATGTCGGAGTCCTCCCGTGCCTCGTGTCGTGCGACCGAGCCGAAGACGGCGAGGCGCGTGAAGCCGTAGTCTGCGGCGAGGGTTTTCAAGATCGGCGCGGCGGCTTCGATCAGAACCTCGGGGTGTACGTCGTCGAGCTCAGGGGCTGACTCGAGTTTGCTGGCTCACTGCAGGCTGCGTGATGTTCAGTGCTTCGGCGATCTGCCGCTGGCTCATGCCGGTGGCGGCCATCGCCCGCAGTGCGAGTTGGCGGCGCAACCGCGCGACGTATTCGTCGCGGCGGGCATCGCGGTACTCGGCCAGCAGAGTCATAAGGTCATCTTATCGGCGTGTGCCGGTATTGCGGCCGTCACTGGTTCGGCCACGGCATCACCGTCGGCCCCGGCCACTCGGTCTGCCACCGGGCGGCCTTCGCTTCGTACACTTCCCGAGGCGCCATCACGGGATTGGGTCGCAGCGCCATGTTGAAGAGGTCGTCGAAACCGTGCGGGGCGTATACCTGAAGACCTGCGCCGGCCTTTCGCGTTACGCCGAAACAACATGTGGTGGAAGCGAAGCCGGCGCCAGGACCTGCGGCGGACCGAACTCGGACAGCATCCCGACCTGCATCGGTTGTGCCCTTCTTCGCGCCGCTCCGCGTCGGTGAGGATCGTCATGCGGAGGACTCTGAAACCTCGAGTGCAGTTGAGGTCAAGACGGAACAGAACCGGAGGGTCGACAACAAAACCGGCCCGGACTCGTATGAGTCCGGGCCGGCGGTGGTAGCGGGGACAGGATTTGAACCTGCGACCTCTGGGTTATGAGCCCAGCGAGCTACCGAGCTGCTCCACCCCGCGTTGCATTGCTAACAGTACACGATGTTTCGGGGTGCGATTACCAGGGTCGTTCTACGCCCGATCCGAGCCCAAGGTTTCGGAGTAGTACCCGCGGATGTGACCCTCGATCCGCCGGCGTGCGAGGTCGGGGTCACCGGCTCGAACCGCCTCGACCAGCCCACGATGTTCGTGACGCAGCCGCCCGCAGGTCACCGGCCAGATCGCGAGTGGTGCCCCGGCCAGGACGTATCCCTCGATCGACTCACGCAACCCGGCCATCATCGCCGCGATCACCTGGTTTCCTGCGGCGTCGGCCATCGCGATGTGGAACTGCGAATCGAGTACCAGGAACTCGTTCGCTGCCAGCTCGGTGTCGTCCATCGCGTCGAGCAACTCCTCGGCGTTGCCGAGATCCGGTGTGGGGTTGCGAGTGGCGAGCAACTGCATCACCTCGGTTTCGAGAACGAGGCGCGTCTGTACGACGTCGGCGACCGGGAAATTCTGGGCCGCGACCTGCATACGCATGAGCATCGTCATCCCGCCCGTCGGCCGCGACACGATCATCGCACCTGAGGTGGGCCCCGACCCGGTCTGCGACTTGAGCAGGCCCAGCGCCTCCATCACGCGCAGTGCCTCCCGAACCGACGACCGCCCGACACCGAGCTCGGCGGCGAGTACACGTTCACCGGGCAGACGCTGGCCCGGGGAGAGCTCCCCGGATACCAGCATCTGCTCGAGGTGGTTCAGCACGTGTTCCCACGCGCGTGGCTCGGACTGTGACGACATGACTCGACAGCCTATGTGTCGGGGCAGGTCAGGGCAGCATCCAGGACAGCACCGGAGTCGACTGCAGGTACACCAGCACACACAGGGCCGCGAGCATGACGATGCTGTACCAGACCACCTTGCGCAACAGTTCCGGCTCACTACCGGGCCGGTCGACGGCGGTTGCCGCGATGGTGAGGTTCTGCGGACTGATCAACTTGCCGACCACACCACCGGAGGTGTTCGCTGCAACCAGCAGCGTCGGATCGATACCGGCGGTCTGGCCCGCAGCCTGCTGCAGGCGAGCGAACAGCGCATTGGCCGAGGTGTCGGATCCGGTGACGGCGGTGCCCAGCCAGCCGAGAATCGGTGAGAACAGTGCGAAGATCGCCCCGGTTCCCGCGAGCCACGTGCCGATCGCGACGGTCTGCCCGGACTGGTTCATCACGTACGACAAGCCCAGCACCGTCGCGACGGTGGCGATAGCGAGGCGCATCTTCCACGCGGTGCTCCCCAGGGTGACCACGGCCAGACGACCGGTCATCGGGAACTTTCCGGCGTGGTTCCATATCGCGTAGACGACGGTGACGATGGCGCCCGAGAGGAGCAGGAGTGTGCCCGGAGTGGACAGCCACGGCAGCGTGTAGATCGCGCCGGTCGACGCGGATCCGTCCTCGTTGAGCAGATTTCCGTACAGGCCGGGCCACTCGATCTTGATATCGGTGGAGGCCAGCCACTTCGGGATGTCGACTCCGAGGGTCCACAGCTTGGCGATGCCGAACACCACGATGACGAGCAGGTATGGGAAGAGGGCGAACATCGTGCGGGTGGGGCCGATGGCTTCGGCCGACGTCTGTGAGAGCTGGTCGTCAGGGGTGTGCGGACCCCAGAAGCGCAGCATGATCACTGCGGCGGCCAGGCCTACCAGCGAGGCGACGACGTCGGTCAGTTCGTACGAGAAGTGGCTCGAGCACCAGAACTGGGCAAGCGCGAACGCGGCACCGGTGACCAGTGCGATCGGCCATACCTGGCGGAAGCCGCGGCGACCGTCCACGAGGAACAGCAGCAGCATCGGCACGAAGAGCGCCAGCACCGGGGTCTGGCGTCCGACGACGGCGGCGATCTCGGTGGCGGGGATGCCGGTGAGGTTGCCGGCGGTGGTGATCGGAATTGCCATGGCGCCGAAGGCGACCGGTGCGGTATTCGCGACCAGGACGGTGACGGCGGCGCGGATGGGAGGCATTCCGATCGCGATGAGCATCGCACCGGTGATCGCCACGGGAGCACCGAAACCGGCGAGAGCCTCGAGCATTCCGCCGAAGCAGAACGCGATGAGCATCGCCTGCACACGCATGTCGCCGCGGCCGACCGAGTTGAACACCTGCCGGAGGTCTTCGAACCGGCCGCTGACGACGGTGAGTTCGTAGAACCAGATCGCGGTGACCACGATCCACATCACGGGGAACAGGCCGAACGCGACGCCTTGCAGGGCGGACAGTCCGGCGAGCGGGGCGGGCATTCCGAACCCGAGCACCGCGATGATCAGCGCAACTGCGAGTGCGCCGAGCCCGGAATACCAGGCCTTGAGCTTGAATCCGGCGAGCAGGACGAAGAACGTCAGCAGCGGCACCAGGCCGAGTAGCGCGGAGGCAGTGAGGCTACCGGCGACGGCGGTCGTCGACGGGGTGAAGGTCACCGCAAGCAGATCGGTTTCCACAAGGGGCTCCTGAGGTCGCGGCCGCAGTGCGCGGCGACTGGCTGTGTGGTCGGACCACGTGGTCAGACCACAGGGGAAGCTACATCATGATGCGGGTCACAATCGAGTCCGGAGGCGAAATCGGAAGAATTCGAAATCCCGTGACGGGCCCCACGGTCATCGGCTAGGGTGTGGTCAGACCACATAAACCGATGCGGAGTTCCCATGCGAGTTGCGCTGTTCGCCACGTGTCTGGGCGACACGTTGTTTCCGGATGCAGTCAAGTCCACCGCCCTCCTGCTCGCGAGGCTCGGACACGAGGTCGTCTTCCCCGAAAGGCAGACGTGCTGTGGGCAGATGCACATCAACACCGGTTACCAGCCCGACGCGCTGCCACTCGTCGAGAACTACGCCGACGCGTTCGGCGACACCGGTATCGACGCAGTCGTCGCGCCATCCGGCTCCTGCGTCGGATCGGTGCGGCATCAGCACGAGATCGTCGCGTCGCGCTACGGAAGCGCGAGCCTCTGCGGGCGTGTGGACACGGTCAAGGCCAAGACGTACGAGCTGTCGGAGTTCCTCGTCGACGTCCTCGGCGTCACAGATGTCGGTGCCTACTTCCCGCACCGGGTGACGTACCACCCCACATGTCACTCGCTGCGGATGCTCCGCGTCGGCGACAAACCCCTCCAGCTCCTGCGCGAGGTCCGTGGGATCGACCTCGTCGAACTTCCCGAGGCCGACTCGTGCTGCGGCTTCGGCGGCACCTTCGCGCTCAAGAACGCCGAGACCTCCACCGCGATGCTCGCCGACAAGATCCGCAACGTCTCGGCCACGGGCGCCGAGTTCTGCAGCGCGAGCGACTCGTCGTGCCTGATGCATATCGGCGGCGGAATGTCGCGGTTGCAGACCGGAACGCGGACGGTCCACCTCGCCGAGATACTCTGCGCCACCGAGTCGACGGCGGTGCCGGCATGACATCCACCGAACTCGGCCTCCCCTCGATCCCGCCGCGCGGGTTCGGGAATCTCCGCGGTACCGAAACCTTCCCGGCCGCGGCACATCACGAACTTGCCAACGGGCAACTGCGCCGCAACATCGGCAAGGCGACCCGCACCATCCGTGCCAAGCGACTCGACGTCACCGGCGAGATACCCGACTGGGAACAGCTGCGCGACGCAGGTGCCGCTGTGAAAACCGATGTACTGAACCGGCTTCCCGAGTTGCTCGAGCAACTCGAAGCTGCGGTGATCGCACGCGGCGGGGTCGTGCACTGGGCCACGGACGCCGCCGAAGCCAACGCCATCGTGACGCGGCTCGTCCGCGAGACCGGATCCGACGAGGTCATCAAGGTCAAATCGATGGCCACGCAAGAAATCGGGCTCAACGAACACCTCGAAGACGAGGGGATCCACGCATACGAGACCGACCTCGCCGAGCTCATCGTCCAGCTCGGACACGACAAGCCGTCACACATCCTGGTCCCGGCCATCCACCGGAACCGCACCGAGATCCGCGAGATATTTCTGCGCGAGATGGCCGGCGTGGACCCGAACCTCGACGACGATCCCGCACATCTTGCCGAAGCGGCACGCAAGTTCCTGCGCCGGAAGTTCATGACGGTTCCGGTCGCGGTGTCGGGGGCGAACTTCGGGATCGCGGAGACCGGCACGCTCGCTGTCGTGGAGTCCGAAGGCAACGGCCGCATGTGCCTGACTCTGCCCGACACACTGATCACCGTCATGGGTATCGAGAAGCTGCTGCCTTCGTATCGCGATCTCGAAGTGTTCCTGCAGTTGCTGCCCCGGTCGTCCACGGGTGAGCGGATGAATCCCTACACCTCCATGTGGACGGGTGTTACTCCCGGCGACGGACCGCAGAACTTCCACCTCGTGCTCCTCGACAACGGCCGCACCGCCGCGCTCGCCGACCGCGTGGGACGCGAAGCACTGCACTGCATCCGGTGCTCGGCGTGCCTGAACGTGTGCCCCGTGTACGAGCGCACCGGCGGGCATGCCTATGGCTCTACTTACCCCGGCCCGATCGGTGCGGTGCTCAGCCCCCAATTGGCCGGCATGAGCGAACCCGGCGACCCCAACGCGACCCTGCCGTTCGCGTCGAGTCTGTGCGGAGCCTGCTACGACGCCTGCCCGGTGAAGATCGACATCCCGTCGCTCCTGGTCGAACTGCGGCACCAAAAGGTCGAACATGCCAAGTTCGGACCTGAGGCCGCACTGATGAAGGCCGCTTCAGTGGCGATGTCGTCATCTGCGCGCTGGACCGCGGCACAGAAGGCCGCCGGAGCGTTGCGGATCGTTGCAGGTAAGAAGGGCAAGATCTCCAACCTCCCCGGCCCACTCGCGGGATGGACGGCGGCCCGCGACATCCCGGCTCCTCCGAAACAGACCTTCCGGCAATGGTGGCAGTCCGACGAGGGCGCCGCGGCGATCGCACAGGCGCGCCAGAACGGAGAGACGCAATGACGTCGCGCGAGACGATCCTGGGGCGCATCCGCGATGCCGGGGTGCTGGCGCCACCGACGCCCGTGGACATTCCACGCGAGTACCGCACCGGGCGAGTGCTTCCCGACGCTGAGCGCTACGAGTTGTTCGTAGATCGCCTCGTCGACTACAAGGCTCATGTGCATCGCAGCACCGTCGAGGAACTCCCCGCCACGATCGCGCGTGTGCTATCCGAACGAGGTGTCGGCCGTGTGGGGATACCTGCGGGACTGGATGCCTCGTGGCTATCGGAATTCGACGGTGAGATTGTCGTCGACAGCCCCGACGTTCCGGCGCCGGAACTGGGAAATCTCGACGGTGTCGTGACCGCATCGACGGTGTCGTGTGCGGAAACCGGCACGATCTTCCTCGACGGCAGCCCCGACCAGGGACGACGGGCCCTGACGCTGGTGCCCGACCTGCACGTGTGTGTCGTGTCGATGAGCAGCGTCGAGGTGGGGGTACCGGAGGCGCTGGCCAGGTTGGCCCCGGAACGGCCGACGACGATGATCAGCGGTCCGTCGGCGACATCCGACATCGAACTCGAACGTGTCGAGGGGGTGCACGGCCCGCGGGCCCTCGACGTCGTGATCGTCTGACGGGAGGGCCGGCCGCAGCACTGCGGTCAGGAACGATCGATCCGTAGGCGCAGTAGCTCGACGCCGTCGCCGTCCAGTTCGTCGAGCACCGCGGTTCCGTCGATGGTTTGAACGTGTTGCCGAGGGGGAGCTTCTGGGGCTGTCAGCGCACTGGACCGTCCACGGCTTCGTCAGTCGTTACCGTACTCAGGTTCCCAGTAGTCTCCGACATCCGTCCTGGCCTCGAAATCTGCTGGCAACCCCAGGGCCTCGATGAGTTCGTATGAGTCGAGAACGAGGTGGCATTCGCTACAGCTGAAATAGTCAGCGCCGACGGTCAGGTCCACCCAGGCGTCGTAGTCATCTTCCGAGATCTGTTCGTAGTGTGTTTTGGCACTATCCACGTCCTCGCCCTCTAAGAGCCCCACTCCGCTGCACGCCGGGCAAGTCGCCGATCTCGAGTATCTCAGCTCAACGGTCAAAGACTTAGTGCGCCTTACCCATTCATCCGCTTCCGTTGCTCGCATCTGTCCGGATTTGAACTGCGCCAGTCGCTGACGCGCACGCTCGACGAGCATCTCAGCTCGGTGTTCGATGTTCTTCTTGTTTCGGGCCAGGTGTCCCTCGACCTTTGACTCGTACTCGGCACCGACAAATTCATCCATGTCCTCGTCGCAAGCATGGACGAGGATGCGCGCCTGGGCCCAGTATCGCGGCCACCACGCGTCGGGCGGTATGGGAGCGAAGGACGCCGCCGCACCGTGCAGGTACTCGTTGCGAGCGTTGGCAATTGCCTGGGCTTCTTTCTCGCTGAATGGCTTGAAGGCTTTCGCGCAGCGCGAGAACAGCGTCCTCGCCTGTATCGATGTGAACCGTGCCTCTCCCTGAACGAGCCCGCTGGCGACGAGCAGGTTGTGACCGTCTTCGTTCGGGACCGCGATCAACAGCGGGGACACTCGTGCAAGGGCTGACTTTGCCAGCAACTCAAGCGCCAGCGATGCCCACAGCGCTCGTTCGTCGAAGTCTCGCGGTTCATCGTCATCCAGTGCATGGTTGATGAACAACTTGGCCTTGAGCCAGAGGGCATCGGGGTTCCACGGAGCTGTCATTCGCCTCTCCCAAATCTGAATGCCACTCGGCGCAGGACACGACCTTTGTCATCCGCTGACAACTGGGCACGAGCATGCAAGGTGATCCGGTTGTCGATCAGAAGCACCTCCTGGCATGAATCCCATGCGTGGGCATGGGCGTCATTCAGCGCGTCATCGAAGAACCCGGCGACACGCCGTGCTCGTCGGTCGCAGGGCGTCATACATCCGGGGTCGTATCGGATTTGGCCGTGGCTCACGGCGACCGCGTGAACCCTCTGGCTGCCGGACGACACCAGGAACACGCCGTGCCGCAGTGCGGACCAGGGAACTGCCTGACTGAGTCGCGCCGTGGTGTTGGCGGCGGTCCAGAGGCGGGTCGCAGTCCGGTTGGGTGTTTGGGCCTGGAGTACCACGATCTCCGGAGGAAGGGGTAGATGCGCCCCGTCGGTGTGGAGCGGCTGAGCTCCCAGTCCGTACTGGGCGCTGAGCGACCTGGGATGTGCCTTGCGTGCTGGCGCGGGGTACAGCTCGAACATGGGCTCGTCGCCGATTCGGGCAGGAACCTCGTGCCATCCCAGCGAGCGCGCAACCCCCCTCAATTCCTGCAGGTCAGCCCTCGCTGTGACCCATCCATTCACCGCGGCCTCGGCCGCCAACTCATTCAGCGCCAGGCTCATCTCCTTGCCTGACTTTCCGGGGTAGCGAAGAACAGTGAGACGTCGATGTCCGGTTGACCGGTCGGGGGCAGCAGGAACGGCTGGCCGGGACGGATTCCCACAGCAGCTTCTCGGGCATCGATGGTGGGCGCGTACTCGAGCGCCACCGGGGAGGTCAGCGTCTGGCGGCTACGCCGCGCATAGGACATCCGCCATGCGTGTGTCCCTCCGCGCTGTTCCACAGCAACACACACTGCCACAACACACCAACATTTTACGGAAGGCCGGATCTGCCCACCATCGCCAGCGTGAGTGCCTCGCCCGAACCACGCACGTCAGGCCCGTCGCCTCGCTCCCACTGCAGGTCGGTCGCGACGAGGCGGAGTTCTCGGACGTAGCGCCGGGTTCGGGCGAACAGGTCCGGGTGATCGAGCACGAGCCGGAGCCGGTCGGGGTCGATCGTCCGCGGAAGACCCAGAGGCCTCAGGACATTCACGACTCGGCGTCGGCCACGCCCGACGTCACGGTCAGCCGTTCTTCAGCTGCCACTCCGCGAGATCGATTGTGCTCGAAATTGATTCGATGAGAAAAGTGAGTCTCTCCTCGGGGCCTGGCGCGCTGAGTATCGCGTAGCGATCGGCCTCGCCCATCGGGATGTGCCGAGCAAGAGCGAACATGCGGGCGCCGGGATCATCCGGAAGATCGTCCGGTGGGGGCGTCGCACGACCCTCGGTGAGCTTGTCGAGCAGACCGTAGAGCCGGCCCAGATGCACGGTGAGTTCGCTCAGGTCGACGGGGCCGGAGTCCGTGTCGGGCCATGGCTCGACCTCCGCCCGCGGGTACGGATCGTCGGGCAGCCACTCGAGAATTCGGATGCGTTCTTCGGCAAGGCATTCCAGGGTGTGTCGTCCGCCGCTGAGTTCGGTGTCGACCATGATACGGGCGACGGTGCCCACGTCGGTGCGCTGTTCACCACCGCCCACCTCGTGCCCGCGGGAGATGAGCACGACACCGAATCGCGGGCCGTCGGGTGACGCCATACAGTCGCGGACCAGTTCCTGATACCTCGGCTCGAACACCCGCAGGGGGAGGTGGTCTCCGGGAAGCAGTGCTGTACCCAGTGGAAACATGGGGAGAATCGGCATCAGGGCATCCTCAACCGCGGTGTCGGAGGTTCGGGGATCGGCTCGCCGCGTTCGATCTCGGTGAGCAGATGGTCGGCCCACGCGGAGAGCCCGTCGATGTCGAGGCCGTGTGGTGGTTCGTCCTCGTAGTGACGTATTCGCGCCTGCCCCTGTTTCAGCACTGACGTCGCGCCCTTCTGATTACCGCGCAGCAGATGGGTGAGGCCGACGGAGAGTTGGGCGAGTCCCTGCCACAGGGGGCGTTCCTCGGGTTCGCACGTCTTCCAGACCGCCTCGAACACCTCGTGGGCGTGGAAGGGATACCCGTGGTCGAGGAGCCGTTGACCTTCGGTGATCGCTTCGTCCGGGTCGAACTGTGCGTCCTCCTGGATTCCCTCGACCCCCTCTTCGCCGTAGGGGAGGGGGCGGCCCAATGCGTCGCGAGGTCGCGCGTTCTGGGGTTTCCCCTCCGGGGTGCGGTCCCGATCAGACATGTACTCAGGTTAGACGACGTGTCGGCTTGGGGAAGGTAGCCGCGAGGACGTTGGCTTCCCACATCAGCAATTGCAGCCGCGGGAAACGAATCCGCGCGCGAGTACGCGTCGACCTCGAACCACTGGGCTGCGTCACGCGCGGTGAGGCGCCAGGATCGGCAACAGCCTTTCTCTAGCGAAGGAGGCCAGATCCTCCCTTGCCTGCAAGGGGACCAGTGCCTGGGGGGTGAGGACGACGGAGTGCGCCACCCGCACGACGACTTCTGCACGGCCGACGAGATCGTCGACAGGTGGCAGAAGGCCGGACCTGACTGCATCGTCGAGAATCGCCACCGCGGCGTGTATAGCGGTGGTCAGAAGTGTGCCGCCCTCTGTGGTCAGCCGGGGGAGTGCGCTGTCCGTCTCGAGGGACAGCATCCGGTTCCACACCGGGTGCTCGCGCATCCGCGTGACGGTGGTCGCGAACACGTCACCGACGAGTTCGTCGATCGTCCCAGCCGCCTCCGCACTGGCGACGACCTCGTCGATCAGGCGGGCGGCGCTGCGCGCCGTGACGGCCTGCGCTATCTCGTCGCGGCTGCCGATGCGCCGGTAAACGGTCACCCGCCCCACTCCGGCGCGTCGTGCGATGTCGTTGACGGTTGTCAGTCGTACCCCGACCTCACTGAACTGCGCCTCGGCCGCGTCGAGGATCGACTCGATCTCGGGCGGATTGGTCGCGCTGATCGCCGGTGGCGATACGGCAGTGGAGGGTTGTTCGGCTGGCATCGGTCCAGGTTATCCGGTTTCCAGAAGAAACATTGAAACATCTCATGTACATATGTATCTTCTCTGTATCGAATGGTTACACGTACCGACCGAGGAGACAAAGCATGCCGTCACATCACGGCGCTCCGACGCCCTATACCGAGGAAGCACTGGCGATCAACGCCCGTAATGTGCGCTTCGACTGGTCTGGGGTGCCACTGCAGTACGTCCCCGGCGACTCGTACGCCACACAGTTCTGGAACGTCATGCACCTCGTGCTCCCCGAGGGGGAACGTGCCATGGCCGACGTCTTCGGCCAGTCCCTGGCCTACATCGACGACCCGCGCCTGCACGAAGAGGTCGTCGGGTTCGTCGGCCAGGAGGCCACCCACGCGACCTCACACGAGAGCTTCCGCAAGTACCTCATCGCCCACGACGTCGACATCGCCCCCGTGCTGGACCGCATCGGATACATCGTCGACCAGATCTTCGGCGACCACGGCCTCGAGGGCCGCGCGGGACGGATCTGGCTGCGCGAACGCCTCGGCGTCTACGCCGCAGCCGAGCACTTCACCGCCGTCGTCGGCGAGTGGCTCATCGACAATGCCCCGTTCGACCGGCGCGGCGTCGACCCGACGATGCTCGATCTCCTGCGGTGGCACGGCGCAGAGGAGATGGAACACCGCAACGTCGCCTACGACGCGTTCCAGTACGTCGACGGCAGCTACGCGCGCCGCGTACGCACCGCGTTCATTGCGTTCGCGGGTCTGGCGATCCTGTGGTTCAGCACCACCGCTTACCTGTACCGCATCGACACCACCGAAACCCGGCGACTGTCCTGGCCGCGCGCCTACCGGCGCTCGGCGAAGGCGTCGATGATCCCGACCCTGACCTTCCTCGCGAAGCAGATCCCGCCGTACCTGAAGCGCGACTTCCATCCCTCGCGGATGGGTGACATCGACAAGGCCGTCCGCTACCTCGCGCAGTCGCCCGCAGCCCGGGAGGCCGCGGCATGAGCACCGTCACCACACCGTCGCCGTTCCTCGGCGCGGTGATGCACGCGACCCGCGCCTACTCGAAGCTGTTCAGCGAGAGCAGGTTCGCGCCGATCCTGTCGCGGCCCGCCCCCGTGCGGCATACCGACTACGACCGGCTGCTCCACGTCGAGACCCGCACGGTCGAAGCAGACGGAGTCGTCTCCCTGACACTGGCCGCGCTCGACGGTCGGCCACTGCCCGCCTGGATTCCCGGCGCGCATCTCGACGTCTTCCTGCCGTCGGGACTGCAGCGCCAGTACTCGTTGTGTGGAGACCCCTCGGATCGAGGCCGCTATCGCATCGCTGTGCGGCGCGTCGACGACGGCGTCGGATCCGCTGAGATCCACGATGAGGTCGGCGAAGGCGACACATTTCGAATACGTGGTCCCCGCAATGCCTTTCCGATTGCCGCCGCGCCGTCCTACCTCTTCGTCGCCGCAGGCATCGGGATCACCCCGATCCTGCCGATGATTCGAGCCGCTGCTGCCGCCGACATCCCGTGGAAGCTGATCTACCTCGGCCGTTCCCGCGACACCATGCCGTTCCAGGGTGAACTGTCGGCACTCCCCGGTGGCGACGTCCTGATCCGGCCCGACGACGAAGTCGGCATCACTCCGATCACCGAGATCCTCGGCCACGCCCGGCCGACCGGCGCCATCTACCTGTGCGGTCCGTCGCCCCTCATCAAGGACGCATACCAGCAGGCCCCTCTCGTGGCACGGACCTGCTCGCTGCACACCGAACGATTCAGCCCGCCGCCCGTCGTCGGAGGAGAACCGTTCGTACTGCGTCTCGCACGGACCGGGACCACCGTCGACGTCGCAGCGGACGAGACCGCCCTCTCGGCACTTCGGCATGCCGTCCCGTCCGCGACCTATTCATGCCGGCAAGGCTTCTGCGGAAGCTGCAAGGTGCGTGTGCTGTCCGGCGACGTCGACCACCGCGACACGCGTCTCCTCGACGAGGAGCGCGCAGAATCGATGCTCCCGTGCGTGTCGCGCGCTGCCGGATCCACACTCGAAATCGACCTGTGAAACGAGTCGGACCATGACTGACACACACCTGCGCGTCGCCATCATCGGTGCAGGATTCGGCGGTCTGGGGACCGCAATCAGACTCCAGCAGGACGGAATCCACGACTTCGCGGTCTTCGAACGCGCGGAGACCCTCGGCGGAACCTGGCAGGCCAACACCTACCCGGGCGCCCAATGCGACATACCGTCGATCCTCTACTCGTTCTCGTTCGCGCCCAAACCCGACTGGAGCAGGCTCTACCCGCTGCAGGAAGAAATTCAGCAGTACCTCGAGGACTGCGCCGACAAGCACCACCTCCGCCCCCACCTGCATCTGGGGACCGAGGTGGTCGAGGCAGCCTGGAACGACGCGGCGAAGCACTGGCGCGTGGAGACCGATCGCGGGACGTACACCGCCGACATCCTCGTCGCCGCCATGGGCCCGTTCAGCGAACCTTCCGTGCCGAACCTTCCCGGCCTCGACTCGTTCGACGGTGCCACCTACCATTCGGCCGACTGGAACCACGAGCACGACGTCGCCGGGCGGCGCGTCGCGGTGGTCGGCACCGGAGCATCTGCCGTGCAGTTCATTCCGCGCCTGCAACCGCAGGTTGAGCACATGACGGTGTTCCAGCGGACCCCCACCTGGATCCTTCCGCACCCCGACCGTCCGGTCGCTCCCCGTGTGCAGCGACTCTTCGCGAAAGTGCCGGCCACTCAGCGTGCCGCCCGCAAGGCCCTGGATCTCGTCCAGGAAGCCCTCGTGCCCGGGCTCGTCTACCGCCCCGGATTGCTCAGCGGCGCTGCTGCACTCGGACGGTGGCACCTGCGCCGCCAGGTACAAAATCCCGAACTCGTCGACAAGCTCACGCCCACCTACGCTTTCGGGTGCAAGCGTCCGACCTTCTCCAACAAGTACTATCCGGCGCTGGCGGCGCAGAACGTCGACGTGGTCACCTCGGGCATCGATCATGTGGAACACGACGCAGTGGTGACTACCGACGGTGTCCGGCACGAGGTCGACACCATCGTGTTCGGCACCGGTTTCAAGCTCACAGGCAACAGCGGCTTCTCGCGACTGCGCGGGCGCGACGGCCGGCTGTTGGCGGAGCAGTGGGCGGGCGGGGAGATGACCGCCTATCTGGGAACCACCATCGAGAACTTCCCCAACCTGTTCATGCTCCTCGGCCCGAACTCCGTTGTCTACACCTCGCAGGTCGTGACCATCGAAACGCAGATCGACTATCTGATGGCAGGACTCGACGCGATGCACTCCCACGGCATCGACAGTGTCGAGGTGCGCGCCGAGGTACAGCAGGACTTCGTGGAGGACACCGATCGGCGACTCGCGGGGTCGGTGTGGAACTCCGGCGGGTGCAGCAGTTACTACCTGAGCCCCTCGGGCCGTAACTTCACGTTCTGGCCGGGGTTCAACGCATCGTTCCGTCGACGGATGTCGAGGTTCGACCTCGCCGATTACCGGCTCGGGAAGGTTCTCGACCCTCCCGCGCGTGCCGTATTGGAGGAGGCGTCGATATGACACGTTCTCTGAACCTCGCTGGAAGGGTCGCTCTCGTGACCGGCGCTGCCCAGGGCATCGGATTATCCATGGTCCGCGAACTTCTCGGGCGCGGCGCCCGCGTGGTGCTCGTCGACCGCGACGAGATCACGCTGAAGAAGGCCGCCGAGACGCTCGATGCGAACGCGACCCTCGTCGCGGTCGCCGACGTCACCGATCGCGACGCGATGGCCGAGGTGGTCGCTCGCTCTTCGGCCCAGTTCGGGCCGATCGACGTGGTGATCGCCAATGCCGGTATCACCCCACCGCCCGCGACGATCCGCACCTCGAACCTTGCCGACTTCGACCGCGTGATGGCGGTCAACCTCACCGGTGTCCTGAACACCATCCACCCGACCCTCGAGGGCATCGTCGCACGCAGTGGCCATATCGTCGTCGTCGCGTCGGCCGCTGCGTTCAGTCCGGGCCTCGGTGGCTCCGCGTACATGTCGAGCAAGGCCGCCGTCGAACAGGTCGGGCGCGCGTTGCGTCTCGAACTCGCCCACACCCCCGCGACCGTCACCGTGGCGTACTACGGCTTCGTCGACACCGAACTCGCCCGCAATACCCTCGATCGCGATCCACTGGGAGCACGTGTCGGCGAGTTGCTTCCGTGGCCGATGAACCGGCGGGTCAGCGCGGAGCATGCCGCCGCCGTGACCGTCCGCGCGATCGAACGGCGGGCGCCTCGCGTCGTCACCCCGAGGCTGTGGAGTGCGTACTCGGCCCTGCGCGGGATCGTCAACCCGGTGATCGACGAGTGGATCGTGCGAAATCGCACGGTGCACACCCTCATCGGAGACCTCGAGCGGCGCGAGTCGCTCGACCGGTGAACGCGCGGGAAGGCGTCGGAAAAATGTGAGTCGTTGTTCTATCGACTTCCTTACGGAATGGTATACGGTATGGGTGTCCGGGCACGTGCGGATCAGCGCGGTCCAGTGCTCCACCCATAGCTTCATCGCCATAACCAACCGGTATCCGGAGGTAGCATGAGCAACGTCTCCACTGCGTCGACTCGGCCGTACCACTCGCTGGACATCTCCGCATCGTCGTTCTGGGACCTGGACTTCCTCGAGCGCGAGAAAACCTTCGCGCAGCTGCGCGCACTCGACGGGCTCACGTGGCATCGCCCCACGGAATCGCTTTTCCCGCACGAGGAGAAGGGGTACTGGGCCGTCACTCGTCACGCCCGATATCCGTTATGTGAGTGCCCATCCCGAACTGTTCTGCTCCTCGGCGGGCATCAGCATGGACCCGATGCCCGCCGAGATCCAGAAGGGCATCAGCTTCTTCCTCACCATGGATCCCCCGGAACACACTCGCTATCGGCGTTTGATCAGCATGGCGTTCACGCCCAAGCAGGTGCGCACGATCGAAGAGCAGATCATTGCGAACTGCAAGGAGATCGTCGACGAGTTCCTCAGCGATCTCGACTCGGGCGAACCCGTCGACTTCGTTCAGTCGGTGTCCAAGAAGCTGCCGATGCGGACCGTGTCGCAGATGATCGGGATCGATCCGGCCAACCACGAAGCGGTCGCATACGCAGCGGAAGCGCTGTTCAGCACCAGCGACGACGAATACGCGAACATTGAAGAGCGCGCAACGCACATGATGGCCCAGCTCGGCGTGCTCACGCAGGTCGGAGTCGAACTCGCCCAGAAGCGCAGAGCCGACCCGCAGGACGACCTGATGACCAACATCGTGCAGGCCGAAGTCGACGGTCACCGACTCACCGACGACGAGGCCGGATCGTTCATGGTCCTCCTGGCCTCTGCAGGCAACGACACCACCAAGCAGGCGACCTCGCACGCATTCAAGGCGCTGACCGACAATCCCGAGAAGATCTCGTGGCTGCTCGAAGACTGGGACGAGCGCGGTCCGGACGCCGTCGACGAGTTCGTCAGGTGGTCGACCCCGGTGATCGAGTTCGCGCGTCACGCGGTGGTCGACACCGAGGTCGCGGGCACCCAGGTCGAGGCCGGCGAGAAGCTCGTACTGTTCTACTGCTCCGGCAACTTCGATGCCGATGTCTTCGACCGTCCACTCGAGTTCGATGTGGGGCGAACACCCAATCCGCACGTCGGCTTCGGTGGTGGCGGGCCGCATTTCTGTCTCGGCAAACAGTTGGCCGTCCTGGAACTGAAGCACCTGTTCCGTGAGCTTCTGACGCGGCTCCCGAAGGTCGAGGTATCCGACCCCGAATACGTACACAGCGATTTCGTTCACGGCATCAAGAGGATGTCGGTCAGAAAGCTCTGACCCCCTTCAGCGATCTACTTCCTCAACCGGGGTGGGGCACTGCCACCCCCTGATCATGCGAGGTTCCGTTCATGCGAGGTTCAACCGTGCCGCAACCCGTCATCGTCGGTGCGGTCCGCACCCCGATCGCGCGTTCGTTCAAAGGTTCTCTGGTCAACACATCGGCGGAGGAACTGGCCACGGCCATCCTCCCGGAAGTGATCCGCCGCTCTCGGCTCGATGTTGCGGACATCGACGACATCATCCTGGCCGAAGCCAACTACGGCGGCGGCGACCTCGCCCGGTACGCCGCGGTTGCCGCAGGGCTGGAAGGTGTTCCGGGGCAGGCCGTCAACCGTCACTGCGCGGGCAGCCTGACCGCGATAGGAAACGCCTCCGCGCAGATCGTTTCCGGTATGGAGCGTGCCCTCATAGCCGGGGGCGTCCAGTCGCTCTCGACCGGTCCGCTGATGAAATGGCGTGTCCCCACTCCCGGCGGTACCGAATTCAGGGAACCCTGGATCCCGCCGAGCCATCCCGAGACCCCCGATGCTCCGACCATGGACATGGCGATCACCGTCGGCTGGAACACCGCGAAGGCCGTCGGCATCTCCCGCGAGGACATGGATGCGTGGGCCGCGCGATCACATCAGCGTGCCGTTGCCGCAATCGATGCCGGGAAGTTCGTCGACGAGATCATGCCGCTCAAAGTTGCCGGTGCCGACGGTTCGCTCATCGATTTCAGTGTGGACGAGCATCCGCGTCGCGACACCACGGTCGAGCGTCTTGCGGGACTTCGCGTCCTGCATCCGGAGATCGAAGGGTTCTCGGTGACCGCGGGCAACAGCAGCGGAATCAACGACGCTGCAGCTGCTGTTGCTCTTGCGAGCAGCGACCACGCCCGCGACAGGGGACTGACGGTCCTCGGCACCGTGAAAGCGTGGGCGGCGTCCGCGGTACCGCCGCGCGACTGCGGGCTCGGGGCGCTCGCGGTGATCGGCAAGGTACTCGACCGCGCCGGGCTCGCCGTGTCCGACGTCGACCTGTGGGAGATCAACGAGGCGTTCGCGTCCGTCCCGATCGCTGCGTGTCGCGAGTTCGGTATCGACGAAGACATCGTGAATGTGTCCGGAAGCGGTTGCAGCCTCGGTCATCCCATCTCGGCGTCGGGTGCACGCATGGTGACGACGATGGTCTACGAACTGGCACGCCGCGGCGGAGGAATCGGCGTCGCAGCGATGTGCGCCGGTGGCGGCCAGGGCGGCGCCGTGGTGTTCGAAGTCGAAGGCTGAGAGGAGCCGGAATGTCCGACGAAGTACTGCTCGAGCGCCGAGGGCGCATCCTGATCATCACGATCAATCGGCCGGAGGCGCGTAATGCTGTGAACCTGGCCGTCAGTCAGCAGCTCGCCGACGCAATGGACGAGCTCGACGACAGCGCGGATCTTTCCGTCGGCATCCTGCAGGGGGCAGGTGGGAACTTCAGTGCGGGAATGGATCTGAAGGCCTTCGCTGCCGGTGAGATCGTCGCGATCGAGGGGCGCGGACTCGGGTTCACCGAGAAGCCGCCGAAGAAGCCGCTGATCGCGGCCGTCGAAGGAAACGCCTTGGCGGGAGGAACCGAGATCGTCCTCGCCACCGATCTCGTCGTCGCGTCGAAGGACGCGAAGTTCGGTCTGCCGGAGGTCAAGCGCGGCCTCGTCGCAGGCGGTGGCGGACTCCTCCGGCTGCCCGACAGAATCCCGTACCAGAAGGCTGTCGAGCTGGCGTTGACCGGCGACACGTTCAGCGCGGAGGAAGGCGCCGGCTACGGGTTCGTCAACGTGGTCGCGGAACCGGGACAGGCTCTGGACGAGGCGATTCGCCTGGCCGAGCGCATCACCGAGAACGGCCCGTTGGCCGTTGCCGCAACCAAGCAGATCCTTGCCGAGTCGCGGGGCTGGTCGGACGAGGAGAAGTGGAAGAAGCAACTCGACCTCCTCATCCCGGTCTTCATGTCGAAGGATGCCGCCGAGGGTGCGAAGGCCTTCGCGGAGAAGCGGAAGCCGAACTGGACCGGTAGCTGAATCCCGGAACGAACCAACCGATCACGCAGGAGGGGAACACATGTCTTTCGAAGGTGAAGTCGTACTGGTCACCGGTGGTGCCGGGGGTCTGGGGGCGGCGACCGTGCGGAAGCTGCACGCAGAGGGGGCGTCGGTGGTGATCGCCGACATCGCCGACGAGCAGGCGCAGAAGTTGGCCGACGAACTCGGCAACAAGGCCGTGTACGTACGGACCGACGTGCTCGACGACGACTCCGTGGAGGCGACGCTGGCGAAGGCCGACGAGCTGGGCACACTCAGGTACGCGGTCATCGCCCACGGCGGTATCGGGGTGCTGGAGAAGGTGGTCAATCGTGACGGCACCCCGCATTCGCGCAAAGGGTTCACCGACACGATTTCGCTCTACCTCACGGGCACGTACAACGTGCTTCGCCTGGCGGCAGCCAAGATCGCGAAGCTGGAGCCCAAACCGAACGGTGAACGGGGCGCCATTGTCATGACCAGCTCCATCGCCGGGTTCGAAGGGCAGATGGGGCAGTCCGCGTACTCGGCGGCGAAGGCCGGTGTCATCGGTCTGACCTTGACCGGTGCCCGTGATCTGAGCTCGGTCGGTATCCGCCTCAACTCCATCGCACCGGGCACCATGCGCACGCCGCTGCTCGAGCTGATCGGCGAAGAAGGGCTCGAGAAGTTCGCCAAGAACATCCCGTTCCCGAAGCGTCTCGGCACACCCGACGAGTACGCGTTCCTTGCCCAGCACCTGCTGGAGAACTCGTACATCAACGGTGAGGTCGTGCGTCTCGACGGAGCGCAGCGGTTCCAGACTCGCTGAGCCGAGATCTGCGAAAGGGAGTTTCCACCCGCCGGGCGGGGGGAAACTCCCTTCGACGTTCTGGAGCTATCGCTATTCGGTCCCGAGGGACGCGGCCTGTGCTCGCGCCCACCGGTAGTCGGCCTTGCCGACGGGGCTTCGCTGAATCGCTTCGGTGAAGATCACCGACTTCGGAAGTTTGTACCGTGCAACCGACTTCGCTGCATGGTCCACCAGCTCGTCTGCGTCCACTTCATGGCCCGGGAGTAGTTGAACGATCGCGACGACTGCCTCACCCCACGTGTCGCTCGGGCGTCCGGCGACGAGAACGTCGGCAACGGCGGGGTGCGAGCTGATCGCCATCTCCACTTCTTCGACGAAGATCTTCTCGCCACCGGAGTTGATGGTCACCGAGTCGCGGCCGAGCAGATGGATCGATCCATCGTCGAGTCGTTGCGCTCGATCTCCGGGCAGGACGAATCGCTCGCCACCGACCACGGGAAATGTTGCGGCGGTCTTCTTTGCGTCACCCTTGTAGCCGAGCGGGACGTGTCCGCGTTGTGCGAGCCACCCCAGGTCGTCGTGCCCAGGCGCGGCGAGTCCGTCGAGATCCTCGGTGAGGACGCAGGTGTTCGACCCGGGAGTGAATCGTCCGGTCGACACAGAACCTGCGCTCGAGACGTGGGTCATCTGCGTTCCGGACTCCGAGGAACCGACACCGTCGATCACCACGGAGCCTGGTACGAGGTCGAGGAGGCGCTGCTTGACCGTGGGTGACAGGATCGCACCGCCGTTCGCCAGGATCGACAGCGACGACAGGTCGGCATCGGTCTTTTCGAACTCGGCGGCGAGCGGCCGGGCGATGGCGTCGCCGACCATCATCAACGCGGTGGGACGCTCTGCCTCGATCGTCTGTGCCACTGCCGCCGGATCCAATCGGTCGACCACCGGTGAGTACACCAGGGTCTGCCCGGTGAGGATGCCGGTCAGTGACGCCCACTGAGCGGCGCCGTGGATCAGGGGGGGAAGCACGAACATCGTGAATCCGGAATTGTCGGCTGCGGTGGACGCGACTTGGTCGGGTGAGGCGATGCACTCGCCGGTGTAGACGTTTCGACCGCCGCAGGACGCCATGTAGATATCGTGCTGGCGCCACAGCACGCCCTTGGGCATACCGGTGGTTCCGCCGGTGTAGAGGATGTAGAGATCGTCCGGTGACTGTGCGGCAGGCGCTGGGTCCGGGGACGTTTCGGCCAGCACGGTTTCGTAGTCCACCGCGCCGGGAAGCAGAGCGTTGCCCGAATCGTCGGCGATCTGGATCAGCACTTCGACGTGGGGAAGCGCCGGCAGAACCTGCGCCAGCTGCGGTGCGAATGCCGCGTTGTAGACGATGGCGCTCGCCTCCGCGTCGGCGAGCAGGTATTCGAGTTCCTTCTCCACGTAGCGATAGTTGACGTTGAACGGCGCAACGCGAGCGCGGAAAGCACCGAGCATCGACTCGAGGTACTCGTTGCCGTTGTAGGCGTAGATCCCGAGGGTGTCCTGACCGATCTCGTGTCCGTCGAGCCGGTCGCGTTCGGTGTGGGCGCCGAGCCCACGGGAAGTCAGGTAGGCGGCGAGCCGGCGTGATCGATCTGCCAGCATGGCCTGCGTGATCCGCCGATCGCGGAAGACGACGACTTCTCTGTCTGGGATGGACGACGCGACAGCGTCCACGAGTTCCGGGATGGTGAACTCCCGGGTGACTGTCGGGGGCTGGGCGGTGAGATCGGTCAAGGTGACTCCTGTGGGATCAGCTAACCCGTCACATGAACTATTCGACAAACTGTAATGTATACGGCAACCCCTGCGATAGGGTTCGGGCCTGGCAATGCACAGTCGAATGGGGGATGACGATGAGCACGGTCGAGAACCTCGGCGTCACAACACCGAACGGAACCGGTGAGGAATTGTCGCGGATCCTCGAACTGCAGCGACGAGCGTTCCTCGCCGACGGATTCCCCTCAGTAGAGACGAGGCGTCACCGCATCGACCGACTCGTCGCGCTCATGCTCGACAACGCCGATGCACTCGTCGACGCACTGGTCCGGGATTTCGGCAGCAAATCCAGGACCGGCACGATGTCGATGGAATTCGTCGGCATCATCGACGCGATCGAGCACACCCGTGCACACGTGGCGAAGTGGATGAGAACCACGCCGCTGATGCGTGCGGGCAGACTGGCAGGGCTGCGGGCCGAGGTGGTGCCGTCGCCACTCGGGGTGGTCGGGATCATCGGTCCCTGGAACTTCCCGCTGCATCTGGTGATCATGCCCGCGGCGGCGGCGTTCGCGGCGGGAAATCGGGTGATGATCAAGATGTCCGAGATCACCCCTGCAACATCCGACCTGTTCGCCTCCCTCGCTCCGAAGTACTTCGACGAGTCGGAACTGGCGGTCGTGACCGGGGGAGCCGACGTGGGTGCCGCCTTCTCGGCTCTCCCGCTCGACCATCTGTTCTTCACCGGTTCGCCAGGTGTCGGGAAGCGAATCCAGGCTGCGGCTGCGCAGAACCTGGTGCCCGTGACGCTCGAACTCGGCGGGAAGAATCCCGCTGTGGTGGGGCCACGCGCAAATATCGAGCGGGCTGCCGAACGAGTGGCTCTCGGGCGCATGGTCAACGGCGGTCAGGTCTGCGTCTGTCCCGACTACGTAATGGTGCAGGAGAGTGAGGTCGAAAAGTTCTCCGCCGCAGTGCTGTCCGCGTGGCGCAAGCGATTCCCCACCATGGTGGCCAACTCTGAATATCCCTCGAGTGTCAATGTCGCGAACTACGACCGAGTGGTGGGCTTGATCGACGATGCACGTTCCCTCGGTGCGCACGTGCAGTCGGTCGCACCCAGCGGTGAGCGGCTTCCCGATCCGGAGACGCGAAAGGTTCCCCCCACTCTCGTATCGAATGTCTCCGACGATATGCGCATCGCGCAGGAGGAGGTCTTCGGCCCGGTGCTCACGCTCGTCACTTATCGCGACCTCGCTGATGTTGTCGACTACGTGAACGCGCGCCCCTCGCCGCTGGTTGCCTACTGGTTCGGTCCGGACGACGACGACTTCCGCCGGTTCGTTCGCAGCACTCGCACCGGTGGGGTGGCGCGAAACGAGTTCGGAATTCACATGCTTCCGGCTGCCGCGCCGTTCGGTGGAGTGGGCAACAGCGGCATGGGCGCCTACCACGGCAAGGCGGGATTCGACACGTTCAGTCATCACCGATCTGTCGTGGGCACCGATCTTCCCTTCATGCTCGCGACATCGAGCGCTGTCCCGCCGTTCGGGCGGGTGCCTCGTTTGATCGTGGATCTGACGATGCGTCGCGCTCGCCGACGGACCGCCCGCCGACTGCGGGGCTAGATACTGTATGGACAACAGTAAGTATGTGGCCTAGTGTTCGACGTGAGGAAATCTGCGCGTCCGCCGTGTACTGAAACTTCGACCGGAGGTGAACGACGATGACCGTCGTGCCCGAGAACTCCACCCGCAGCGACGAAGTCGTGTACGATCGGCCCGTCGACTGCGACAATCACTACTACGAGAAGGTCGACGCCTTCACTCGGTACCTTGAGCCGGCGTTCAAGGACCGCGGTGTCGAAGTGATCACACGCGGCAAGCACACCGAATTGCTCGCCGGGGGAAAGCTTCTCGAATTCGTTCCGAATCCGACCTTCGATCCCGTGATCGTCCCCGGCGCTCTGGATCTGTTGTTCCGCGGGCAGATTCCGGAAGGAGTCGACCCACGAAGCCTGATGAAAGTCGAGCCGCTCAACCCCGCGTACCAGGATCACGACATCCGACTCGACATGATCGAGCAGCAGGAAATGTCGGGGGTAATCCTCCTTCCGACGCTCGCGTGCGGCGTCGAAGAGGCGCTCAAAGAGGACATTCCGGCAACGATGGCGAGTGTCACCGCATTCAACAGATGGCTGGACGAAGACTGGGGATACAACTACAAGGGCCGCATCTTCTCGGCGCCGATGCTGGCGCTGGCCGATCCCGATGAAGCAGTCGCAGAGATCGACCGACTCCTCGAACGCGACGTCAAGCTCGTCTACATCCGTCCCGCACCGGTGCCTGCCGGGCACGGCACCTCCAAGTCGCTCGGCGACATGATGTACGACAAGGTGTGGGCGAAGCTGGAAGAATCCGACATCCCCGTCGCGTTTCATCTCAGCGACAGCGGATACAACGGCTCGATCGCCCGTGCCTGGGGTGCGCCGGCACGGTTCGTGCCCTTCAAGACGTCCAACCCGCTCGCGAATATCGTCGTCTCCGATCGTGCAATCCACGACACGATGGCGAGCCTGATCCTCGGCGGCGTGTTCACGCGCCACCCGAAGCTGCGTGTCGCCAGCATCGAGAACGGATCGGACTGGGTGCAGCTGCTGGTCAAACGCCTGAAGAAGCAGGCGAACCAGACTCCGTGGGCGTTCGCCGAGTCGCCCGTCGACACGATCCGCAGGCACCTGTGGGTGGCGCCGTACTACGAGGACGACGTTCGGGCGCTGGCCGATCTCGTCGGATCCGATCGCGTCCTGTTCGGCTCCGATTGGCCGCACGGCGAAGGTCTCGAGAAGCCCACGGATTTCATCAAGGAACTGGGCGATTTCGACGAGGGTGAGAAAGACCGGATCATGCGTACCAACGTGCTGGACTACCTGGGCATCACGTCCGGACGCTGAATGCCGCGTGGGTGCACTCGGCCCACCAGGCGAGTGCACCCACGCGAATGTTCTGTCCGCAGACGCCTACTTCGCGCGAGACGAGCGCGCGGTGGCCTTCTTCGCCTTGCTCTTCGCTGCGGGCTCCTCCTGCTCGAGGAGCCTGCTGGTGTAGTCGAGGATGCAGTTGAGCCCGTACTCGAAGTTGTAGTCGTCCGGTACACCGCCCACACGCCCCCGACCTGCCGCTTCCGCAAGAAGCGGGGTCTTCTCCGGGGTGATGACCAGATTCTCGTAGTACGCCTGCGACGTCGGATCGTACTTCTTGCCGCGCTCCTGCAGTCGCGCGAGCACGACCGAACCTCGGACGTGCAACTGGACGGCGGAGTAGGCATCGAAGGCGTCGTCGAGCGATAGGCCGCCCTTGACGAGATCGTCGATGATGTGCTCGATCTCGCGTGCGCCGAGAGTGGCGCTCTTGGGGCTGAGCGATGATCTGATCAGGATCAGATCGCACAGGATCGGGTTTGCCAGGAACGCGCTCCGCGCCGCGTGGGCGTGGTTGTAGAGGCGTTCGCGCCAGTCCGAGCCGGAGTCGCCCATCACGGCTTCGACCTGTATTTGCGCGAGGGCGCGATCCGTCATCGCGTTGAGCAGTTCGTCCTTCTTGCGGAAATACCAGTAGATGCTCGTGACACCGACGCCGAGATGTTTGGCGAGTTGCGGCATGCTCAGGTTGTCGACCGGGACGTCCTCGGCGAGTTCGAACGCGCCGGCGATGATGTCCTCGGGGTTGATGGATCCGCGCTCGCGACGTTCGCGCTTCTGAGGCTCTTCTTTACGCGCCATTGCTCTCCGACTTTCCGTCCAGTTCGTCCGTCAGGACGGCAGCACAGGCGTGAAGCGGCCCGTGCGGTGGTACGCCACTGCCGGTGGCACTGAGTGCTGCCGACCATTTCGGCTCACTGTAGCGCATACCGGATCGCCGCCGGGATGTGCCGTCAGTCGATGATGCTGAGTGCAGCGGACGGGCAATTGCTCACCGCGGTACGCAGATCGGCTTCGCTGCATGCGGCCGCGGCGTCGTCGTCGATCAGGACGTACCCTCCGTCGCCCACCTCGAAAACGGCTGGTGCAGTCGCTTCGCACAGGCCGTGGCCTACACACCTGTCGCCATCGACAACAACGCGCATCGTCTCGCTCCTTGCTCGGGTACTCGGATTCCGCGACTGTGGTTCGGAGGTCAATATGCCATGAACAGGATCTCGTCCCGGCTGTAGTCGTGGTCGGGATGGCGTTCGCCGAGATGGTGCCGGACCTTCTCGACGAGGTCGTCCTCGTCGGTGCCGCGCAGGTACTCGCCGCACGGGCAGGTCAATCGCTTCTTCATAACTTTCCTTTCGTTGTGACCGAACAGATTTCACACGTTGCGAGCAAGCAGTTCGCGAAGTCGGGTCGCGTCGACCTTCCCTGTGCCACCGCGCGGAATCTTCTCGTCGGAATCGAGCAGGAGCCATACCGTCGGAACCTTGAACGAGCTCAGCAGTTCCTTTGCTGCCGAATGTAGTTCGGCAGAATCTATCGAGCTCGAGCAGATCACCGCGGCGCCCACCCGTGGTCCGACTTCGCCGTCGATCTGCGTGACGAAGGCGTCCTCGACTCCATCGATCGTCTTCAATGCCGCCTGGACCTCGCTCGGATACACGGTTGCTCCGTTGACCTTGAACATGTCGTCGATCCGGCCCCGGTGGAAGAGGAATCCCGCGTCGTCGAGGAGGCCGAGATCGCCCGTGGGGTAGAAGCCGTCGGGTGTGAACACGTTTTCCCGGCTGCGGCCGCAGATGCCCTGCATGACATGGGGTCCTCGAACTTCGATCCGGCCTTCCATGCCGCGGCAAAGAGGGCTTCCTGTGTCGATATCTGTGACGCGGACTTCCATACCGTCGAACGGGGTGCCACAGCTTCCCCAGGATTCCCGAGGCATCGCGGTGTCCAACCGGTAGCCCGAGTACGGCCCGAACGTCTCCGTCATGCCGAACAGGTTCGCGCGTGAGCCCGGTTCGCCGCGCTCCGCGGCAGGTAGCAGCGCGGGCAGGCTGCCCGGCTGCAGCGCGGACAGATCTGCGCCCGTCGCGGCAGCCCGTGGTGCCAGTGATCGGGCCTGGTCGGGCCACCCACGGAACAACGTCACCCGCTCGATTTCGAGAAGTTCCAGTGTCGTGTCGGCCGTCGGGATCTCTTCGGTGACCAGGGTGGCACCCGCGATCAGGACCGACAGGATTCCCGCCCCGAAACCCCCGACCCAGAAGAACGGCATCGGCAGGTAGAGCCGGCTGTCGGAGGTGATGCACCGCGCGGCCAGCCCGGAGGCGACGGCTGCCAACGCGCCGCCGTGCGAGTGCATGACGCCCTTCGGCGGTCCGCTGCTGCCCGATGTGAAGATGATGACCATCGTGTCGGACGGTGACACGGCGTCTTCCAACGCGGCGGCAACCGCTCGGGCTCGGGGAGTCGGCTCCGCACCGACTACTTCCTCGACGTCCCAGATCCTTCGCAGTGACGGCAGGCCGGGGTGGAGAATGTCGCCCGGTTCGAGTGTGGGTTCGCCGATCGTGGTGGCCAGGGCGTCGAGATAGCGGTGCCCCCGGAATTCGTCGACGCTGATGAGATGACAGATCGACGCAGCCTGGATCTGCGCACGGAGTTCGGCGCCGGAAAGCAGAGTGCTCAGCGGAACGAGTACCGCACCGATCCGGGTGATCGCCACGGCGATCTGCACCCACCCGGTGTTGTTCGGCATGATCAGCCCCACCCGGGTGCCTGCGGTGACTCCGCCGTCGACGAGCGCCGCGGCAATGCGTCGGCCGGATGTGTCGAGCTCGCGGTAGCCGACACGGGTGGCCGGATCGACGACCATGTCCTTCGTCGGCATCGAGCCCGCTCGCGCGCGGACCAATGCCGCCATCGTGGCCGGAGACGGAAGCCCGGAAGGCTGGTTCAGCCTGTTCCGGACGGCTATCAGATCCGCCTTGCCGGACGGCGTGGGAGGGATGGAGTCGACGACGGCGATCTCGGTCGGAATCTCGTAACGAGCGAGGCGCGTCGTCAGGTACTCGGCCAGTTCTCCGGACGTGATACATGCGCCGGCCCGACATTCGACCATCGCCACCGGCGTTTCCCCCAGTCGAACATCGGGGCGTCCGACCACTGCGGCGTTCTCTACCGCCGGATGGCTTTCGAGGGCGGTCCGGATGTCGTCGGGCATGATCTTGAATCCGCCCCGGATGATCGCCTGGTCGGCGCGACCATGAATCCAGACGAACCCGTCGGCATCGATCCGCGCGAGATCGGTGGTCCGCATCCAGCCCGCCGTCGGCCCACGCTGCGCGGGCTTGACCTCGAGAAGCCCGACCGCATCGGTGTCGACCTCGTGCCCGGACTCGTCGACGACGCGGAGCACTGAACCCGGCTCGGCGCGCCCCACGCTGCCCCGCTTGGTCGACCAGTACTTGCGGTGGTCGGCGAGATTCCACCCGGCGACACCGCCGCCGAACTCCGTTGCGGCATAGGACGTGAGGACCGGAATGCCGAACTTGTCGGTGAACGCGTCGGCGTCGTCGGCGGACAGTGGTGCAGTGCCGGAGGTAACGACACGCAGACTCGAGAGGTCGTCGCGGGTGAGATCGGAGTGCAGCACCATACGGAGCGCCGTCGGCACGAGGGAGGCGGCGCGGGGACGGTGGCGGCGGACCGCGTCGGCCCACGCATCGAGTTCGAATCGCGGCAACAGCGCGTAGGGTCGCGCGGCGACGATGCACTGCAGCGTCCGGTACACCCCGCCGATATGCACGAGGGGAGCGTTGACGATCGCGACACCGGAACTGAGGCGTTCGGGCGGCGCACTGTCTTCGGCAGGCCCCAGGACGCTGTGCGCGAGCATGTCGTAGGTGAGTTCGACGTGCTTGGGTGGCCCGGTGGTTCCACTGGTCAGCATCAGGACCGCGGTTCCTGGACGGTTGTCGGACAGCACCGGAGGACCGCTGCCAGTGGCCACCTGGGGCACGTCGGAGATACCCGCGACCGTGACTGTGGTCGTGCCGGACGGCCGTCCGACGAGAATGTCGAGGTCGGCGGATTCTCCGATGACGACGCGCAGATTCAGTGCCGCGATGTCGGCGCGAGTCCTCTCGTCGCCGCGCGACGGATTGATGACAACGAGGTATCGTCCGGAGAGCAGCACTCCGAGAAGGACGGCGACGTGCACGGGCCGGTTGTGGAGCAGCACACCGATTCCCGTTCCTTCGTCGGGGCCGTACTGCCTGCAGATCGCGTTGATGCGGTCGGCGCAGTGGGCGATCTGCGCCCACGAGGTCCAGACGCCTTCGTACTCGATCGCGTCTGCGTCGGGGTCGATGCCGAACACCGCTTCGATCCGGTGCGCGAGGCGGTTGTCGGTGACGGACTCGGTGAGCACGCGGTGGGTCGTCATCGGATCCTCGGCGGTGTCGTGTCATGGGAGGACCCGGTGAGTTCGTTCTTCGCGATCGGATTGCCGAGTCGTGTGTAGATCAGGCCCTGATCCATTGCGGCTCGGTAGGGTTTGTCGAGGGATTCCCAGATCGCCTTCACCGTCCCCTGGGTTGCGGTCGGAGGCTTCGCGGCAATCTGGGCGGCGATCTCGTGCGCGCGTGTCCAGAGTCGTTCGCGCGGGCTGATTTCGGTGACGAGCCCGATGCGGAGGGCGGTGTCTGCGCCGACGCGTTCGTCGTTACCCATCAGCGCGATCCGTAGACTCTCTCCGAGGCCTACCCGGCGCATCAGCCCGACGGGCTCGAGGGCGGAGACCAAACCGGCCGAGACATGCGAGTCGAAGAAGGTGGCATCCGTGGAGCAGATCACCACATCGGACTCGTTGACGAAGTACAGGGCGCCGGCCGTGCACATTCCGTGGACCGCGCACACCACGGGCTTCCACATTTTCTGCCACTTCGGGCTGAGGAGCTCGCCGGGATCGTCGTGGTTCCAGATGTTGTCCGGCTGACCGTAGACGGACTTGATGTCGAGGCCGGCACTGAAGGCGCGGTCGCCCGCGGCGCGAAGCACCACGGCGTGCACCCGCTCGTCGAATTTGACGATGCTCCAGGCATCTCGCATTTCGTTGCACATCGTCCGATCGAATGCGTTCAATCGTTCCGGCCGATTCAGGGTGATCGTGGCGACGTGGTCGTCGGCATCGACGTCGAGGCGGATCGTCTCGAACTCGGGAATCGCCGACTCGTCGACGGTCGTCGGTAGTGCCATTGCGGGTCTCCGATTCTCGATCAGGTCGGTTGTGGTTCAGCGTCCGCGGAACTCGGGCTCGGTCCGGTCCTTGAACGCGCGCAATCCCTCTTTGAAATCTTCGGTGCGACATGCTAATTCCAGGGCGTAGAGCTCCTGGTTCATGGCGTCGGTCAACGATGCCGTGTGACTGCGGTTGATGGCCTGCTTGGCGAGCCCGAGGGCGACGGTGGGGCCGGATGCGAGCCGATCCAGCAGTGCGTTCGCGGTGGCATCGAGATCGGATTCGGGTGTGGAGCGGTAGATCAGCCCCCAGTCGCACGCGTCGGATGCTACGACTTTCTCGCCGAGCATCAACATCTGCTTTGCCCTCGCCGTTCCTGCGAGCCGGGGGACGAGCCAGGTGGCTCCGGAGTCGGGGCTGAACCCGCGCGTGATGAACGGCTCCCAGAACACCGCGTCGTCGGCTGCGACCGTGAAGTCGGCTGCGAATGCGAGGTTGCAGCCCAGGCCCACGGCCCATCCGCGGACGGTGCAGACCACTGGAAGGTGGAGGTCGTGGACCAGTTCGACGATGCGATGCGCCTGATGGGGGACGCGGCGCACCAGATTTCCGGCACGCGGTCTTGGCGCACCTTTGCGGTTCGTCGCGACCCAGTCGGCACCACCGCAGAAGTTCTCTCCGGCGCCGGTGATGTGCACCGCGCGAAGTGAATCATCTTGTGCCGCATCGGTGAGTTCGCGGATGAGGGTCTGGACCATCGCGGAGCTCAGTGAATTGAGTGCCTCGGCGCGGTCGAGGGTGAGCCGCAGGATCGGTCCGTTGCGCTCGACACGCACCTCCCCGGACCGTCCTGGCGAACCGTCGTTGTTGCTCACCGTGGTAACCACCCCTCACAACCTATACTGTGACATCTACGGTATGTAGTACCGTTGCGCTCTACACAAGTTAGCAAGGAACCCGGGCCGACGGAACCGGGTCGGCCGAAAGAGGCGCGATGACCAGCTACGAGGTGGAACCGACGACGTCCCACCCGGACGGACGCTATGTTCCGGGGCGGTTCGGCGAGGCGCCACTGCCGCAGACGCACCGTGCTGCGACATCACTCCGCAGACTCACCGGACTGCTGCTGTCGCTCGAGCACGAACACGACGTGGTCGACGAGATGCTCACCCGCTTCGCGGAGTGGGAGCAGCTCTTGGCCGCAGCCGTACCACCCAGCTCACGGCTCCGGCGCGGAGACGACACGAGCGGCGACCGACGCGTCTACCTCGACCATGCCGTCGACATCGGCGCATTCAACCCGGCCTTTCCCGAGTACGAACTCCGTACGTTCGACGCCGATACTGCGTCTGGCACGGTGAACTTCCCCGTGGTGTACGAGGGTCCACCGGGGCTCGTGCACGGTGGCTTTCTCGCCGTGTTCTTCGATTGCGTCATACAGCAACATAATTGCGAGGTCGGGATCGCGGGGAAGACGCGTCTGCTCAGTATTCGCTATCGTCGGCCCACTCCGTTGCTCACCACGCTGGATTTCGATGTCGTCCGACGGGCGACGGAGCGTGGCCTCGTGTCAGAAGCACGCCTCATGCGGGACGGCGAAGTGTTGTGTATCGCTGAGCTCGACTGCGTCGCGAAGCAGATCGACCAGCTGGAGACCACGACATTCGGCCATCGGCGATGATGCCACTTTCGGCTGTATCCCGCCGCAGGAAAACACCATTGGGAAGGATCTACACATGACCGAGGCCAGTGCGTCCGACGGCAGGGTGTTGTTCGACATCGACCGCGATACCCGAATCGCGACCGTCACCCTGAACAATCCGTCGCAGCGGAACTCCTACGATCAAGCGATGCGCGACGAACTCGCGCGATACCTGGACATCGTGGTCGACGACGACGACATCACCGTCGTGCTGCTGCGGGGAGCGGAGGGCGTGTTCAGTACCGGCGCGAACATGAACAACGCCTACGGCTGGTACGGCGAAGGCCGGAACGGCAACGGTGATACCCCGGCGCCGGAGAAGCGCCGGCCGAGCCAGCGGCGCCGATTGACCGTGGATCGTAAGACCTTCGGCTTCTACCACGAATTCCTGGGATTTCCGAAGGTCACCGTCGGCGAGATCAGCGGATTCGCGTTGGGTGGTGGCTTCGAGATGGCCCTGATGACAGACATCTCGGTCATCGCACGCGACACACGAATAGGCATGCCCGCGACCCGTTTCCTCGGTCCGGCGCTCGGGAGCCTGCACATGTTCTTCCACCGACTGGGGCCCGTCCTGGCGAGGCAGTTGCTCCTCACCGGCGACATCGTCACCGCCGAGTCCGTCGAGCACCGCGGTGTGTTCACCGAAACCTGCGAACCCGCACACGTGACGGCGCGCGCCAGGTACTGGGCCGAGAAGGTCGCGAAGATGCCGGCCGACGGCGTCGTCATCGCCAAGGAAGCGTTCCGCCTGGTGGAGCAGAGTCAGGCGTATCAGGGCGAGGAAGTTGCGAGCTATCTGTTCCACGCGTTCGGTACCAATCTCCAATTCTCCTCCGGCGAGTTCAATTTCGTGAAGACACGTGCCCAGCACGGGACGAAAGACGCATTCCGTCTTCGCGACGAGCACTTCCATGTCCCCGAGCCGGACCTGACATGAGTTCCCCACAGGAGGATTCAGTGACCCATACGAAGCTCGTCTTCGACCCGTTCTCGCAGGAATTCTTCGACGGCCCGTACGACATCTACGCCAGGATGCGCGACGAGGCACCCGTCTATTACAGCGAGGAATACGACTTCTATGCATTGAGCCGGTACGAGGACGTCGCCCCTGCGTACCGAGATTTCGACACCTATTCCTCGGCACGAGGGCTCGACCTGGCCACCGTGCGCAAAGGGGAGATCTCTTCGTTCAAGTCGATCATCGTCCTCGACCCACCCGAGCACCGGCACATGCGACGACTCGTGAGCAAGGTGTTCACACCTCGTGCGATCAACGACCTGCGCGAGATGGTCGACGCGCAGATCGTCCGATTTCTCGACCGGGTGGATCCCGCGGGCTTCGATATGGTCCAGGATTTCTCGGCATACTTCCCGATGGAGATCATCTCGGAGATGCTCGGTGTTCCAGAGGAGTACCGGACTCGGCTGCGTCTGTGGACCGATGCGTCGCTGCACCGTGAGATCGGGCAGATCGAGATGGGTGAGGCCGGGACCGACGCTGTCGTCGAAGCGATGCGGTTCTATTACGGGCTCGTCAAAGAGCGTCGTGAGAATCCTCGGGACGACATGATCAGCAAGCTCATCGAGGCCGAGATCGAGCGCGACGACGATCAGCCGCCGACGCTGACCACGATGGAGATCGCGATGTTCGCGTCGCTGCTCGGAGGAGCCGGCGCCGAGACGGTCGCGAAGCTGATCGGCGGAGCGCCGGTGACTTTCGCGCGACACCCGGATCAGTGGGCCAAGCTGCGGGAGGATCGTTCGTTGATTCCGGATGCGGTCGAAGAGCTGCTGCGTTTCGAGTCCCCGAATCAGTACAACGTGCGGTACTCCATGCGCGACGTTCAACTGCACGGGGTCACCATTCCCGCAGGCAAGCCGGTATTCCTGATGTTGGGCTCGGCGAACCGGGACCCGGCTGCTTTCGAGGACGCCGACGTCTTCGATATCGAGCGGGATCGTTCGGGGCCGCCGAGTCTTGCTTTCGGCCTCGGAATCCACAGCTGCCTCGGGGCGGCACTCGCGCGGATGGAAAGCGCACTGGCCCTCGGTCATCTACTCGATTTCATGCCCGAGTTCGAGGTCGATTTCGACAACTGCCAGCGCGTGAGCATGCAGAACGTCGCGGGTTACGAGCGGGTGCCGGTGAGGGTTCGTGCCCGGCTGCAATGACGTCGGGGGGTGATCACATCGCACATAGACAGAAACAACCTTTCCGGACGGTTGTTTCTGTCTATTCGCGCTGCGGTGTTCGATCGCGTCTATGTGGACACGACAGTCGCCCCCGCGGTCCCCGGCGCACCATAGAGCAATGCAAATCCCGCATTCGGATTCCCCGGAACCTGACGCGGCCCCGCATCACCGCGCAATTGGAGTACGAGTTCGTGGAGTTGCCGTAATCCTGAGGCTCCGATCGGCTCGCCGTTCGCGATCAACCCGCCGTCGGTGTTGACGGGGAGGCTTCCCCAGATTTCGGTGGCGCCGTCCGCAATCAGCTTCTCCTGGTCGCCGTCGGCGCAGAATCCGGCTTCCGCCATGTGGATCACTTCGGCACCGGCATCTGTGTCCTGGAGTTGGATCACGTCGATGTCCTGGGGCGCGATGCCTGCGGCCTCGAAGGCGGCGCGCGAGGCGAACACCGACGGTGACGGGACTTCGTCGACCGGCGCGTAGGTGGTGTTGACCTCATAGGCGCCGTAGGTGCGTGTGCGGACCTCGACGGAGCGGACATAGACCGGCTTGGACGTGAAGCGGCGAGCGATGTCGGCTCGGCACATGATCACCGCGGCTGCACCTTCGTCCGGGGCGCAGAACATGTAGTGCGTCAGTGGATAGTTGAGCATCGGGGAGTCGAGAATCTGCTGTTCCGAAATGGGCTTGCGCCTGAACGCATTCGGGTTGTCCGCGCCGTTCCGGTAGTTCTTCGCGGCAACCTTGGCCAAGGTCCGGACGGAGATGTCGTGGTCGTGCAGGTATCGGTTCGCCTTCATTCCGAAGAACTGTGTGGTGAGGTACTGGCCGTTCTCGCCGTACCAGGAGGGCATACCGACCAGCGTGGGATCCACGGTGAATGCGCCGCGAGGGTGCTTGTCGAGACCGATGGCGATGCCGATGTCGTACTTGCCGAGCCTGATCGCATCCGCGCACGCCTCGGTCGTGCTTGCGGCCGTGGCGCAGGCGTTGAACACGTTGGTGAAGGGAATGCCGGTAAGCCCCATGAGGCCTACGATCGCGTCGGGATTCGCGATTTCCCAGCTGCCGCCGACGGCGAATTGGATGTCTTTCCATTCGAGGCCGGCATCGGTGAGCGCGGCACGGATGGCATCGGTGCCCATCTGCATCGCCGTCTTGTCGAATCGGCCGAAGGGATGCATACCCACGCCGATGATCGCTACCTCATTCACTTGGACGCCCTTTCGGATCGACAGGCCGGAATGCGAAAGTGAATACTTCGTCGCCCTTCTCGTCGTGACCGAGCGGGATCATCGTCAACTCGACGTCCATGCCGAACGTCAGGTTCGACGGACGGTTCTCCGTGAGGCGCCCCTCGACACGAACCACGTCGCCCAGCTGCACGAGCCCGACGCCGAACGGTACGAACGTCTCGGGGGTTTCGTCACCGAGATACGGCGCGCCCGGGAGAAAGCCCTGTGTGGTCCAGGCGACGAGTGTTCCGGTGCGGGGGAGTGCGACGTTCGTCATCTGGTCGCGACTGCACCGAGGGCACAGCGGCTGCACCGGGAAGACCGTCGCGCTGCAGTCGTCGCATGTACTTGCGAGAAGTTGTGGTTGTTCGTCGGGCCAGGTCGATAGTTCTGGGGCGATCGCTCTCTGCATGGTTGGTCCTCGGGTCGTCGGACTGGGAGGGGGCTCGTCGGTCACATCATCAACTCTTGCGGTAGAGCATACCGATAGGTATACAGTAGTAGCGGTTATCGCGCGAGAGACCACGCTGCTGTCCGAACGGAGTTCATATGCCGCGCAAAGCTATCGACTGCCTGGTCAACGTTCATTTCGGGGAGGCCGACTCGCAGCCGAAGTGGATGACGTCTGTTCGTGACAATTACTTCAAGGGCCCGAAGTCGATGTTCGATCCGGTCGACATGTCGGAACTGCTCGACGAGATGGACGAGATGGGTGTGCAGAAGGCGATCCTGATGGACTCCATCGCGACACCCCGGCTCACCGCGCGGAAATTCGTCGAAGCCCACCCGGAGCGGTTCTCCCTTGCCATGGGCGTCGGTCCTCTGTTCCGCCCGATGAAGGTGGTGCGGGAACTCGCCGCAATCACGCAGGACCTGCCGGTCCGTTACGCAGCGATCGGTCCCAGCTTCTGGGGCGACGGCGACTATCCGCCGAGTCACGCCTTGTACTACCCGCTGTATACGAAATGCGCAGAGATGGGCCTGCCGCTGTGCATGAACACCGGCATTCCCGGCCCTGCACTCCCCGGCGAAGTGCAGAATCCGATCCACCTCGACCAGGTGTGCGTGCGCTTCCCTGAGCTGAAACTCTGCATGATTCACGGAGCGGATCCGTGGTGGGACGTCGCGATCCGGATGCTGATCCGGTTCCCGAATCTGCGGCTCATGACGTCGGCGTGGTCGCCGAAACGACTGCCGGGAAACTTGTTGCACTTCATGCGGACTCGCGGGCAGGACAAGGTGATCTTCGCGTCCGACTGGCCGGTGCTCACGCAGCGCCGCCTCGTCCCCGAGGCGATGGAGCTCGACCTGCCCGAGGCTGCGCTCGACAATTTCCTCTTCGACAATGCAGAGGACTTCTTCTTCGGCGACCGGCAGCCCCTCAGCTGATCTCCGGACGACAACTCGAGGAGTAGAGATGGATCGGTACGAACTGCGGCGTGAAGACTACAGCCTGAGCGAAGACCAACTGGATTTGCAGAACGCGTATGCGAAGTTCTTCGAGACCCACTGCACGAACGAGGCCGTGCGCGCCGCCGAGCCCGAGGGGTTCGACCGCGCCCTGTGGGAGAGGCTCTGCGCGACCGGTGCAACGACGATGGCTCTGCCGGAACAGGCCGGCGGCGACGGAGCGACGCTCGTCGATCTCACGCTGGTTGCCGAGGAGTTGGGCAGGTACCTGGCTCCCGTCCCATGGATCGATCATGTCTGTGCCGCAAGACTGCTGGCATGCCTCGATGCTCCGGAGCTCGATGAGATCGTGTCAGGAAAGCGCATCATCGGTCTTGATCCGCACCTCGGAGACGTGACCGGAAGACGATTGATCCCCACTGCATCGATCGCCGACGACCTCATCGTGCGCGACGGCGACGACATCGTGCTCCTCACGTTCGATCCGATCCCGGAGCGCGTCGAGAATCTCGGGAAGTTGCCGATGGCGTGGGTCGACCCCGCAGATGCAACACATCGGAAGATACTCGCGAGCGGCCCCACCGCCAGTACGGCGTTCGGCCGGGCCCTCGATGAATGGCGCCTGCTGACCGCGTCTGCCCTGGTGGGTCTGGTGGAACAGTCAATGCGTATTGCCGCTGAGTTCGCGAAGACTCGCTACACGCTGGGCGTCCCAATCTCCTCGCTGCAAGGTATCTCGCATCCGCTCGCGAACATGGCCATCGCAGTGGAGGGAGGACGCGCATTGGCGCGGAAGGCTGCGTGGTTCCTCGATAACGAGCCGGAGGTCCGACCCGAACTGGCAGGTGCCGCCTTCGTTTTCATGACGGAAGAGGCGTCCCGCGCCGCGACGATGTCGGTGCATGTTCAGGGCGGTCTCGGCGTGTCCACCGAGGCTGCGGCGAGTGCGTATCTGGTGCGGGCGCGCGGCTGGTCGCTGGCCGGCGGGGATCCGGCCGACACCGCGCGACACGTCGCACAGGTCGTGGTGAAGAAACGTTCCGCACAGTCCCCCGTCGCTCCGCTCGCCCCGGCGGGTGCCGATGCGGCCCTGGCTGCGGTGTAGAGAAAGGGACCATGGATTTTTCACGAGTAGAAGTAACCGGCGACGAGCAGGCGTTTCTCGACGAGATTCGCACGTTTCTCGGCAAACATGTCACCGACGAAGTGCGCAGACGCGATCGGGAGACGGGCGACAACTTCGACGAGGGCGTCCATCTCGCGATGGGAGAGGCCGGCTACCTCGAACGCGAGTATCGCAAGCCGGAGGATGGTGGCTTCTCTCGCGTCGAGAGCCGTATCTGGGCACTCGAACGTCGGCGTGCGCATGCCCCGTGGGTGACGTGGGGAACCACGATCCTGGTCGCGCACTCCGTCGAGGCATACGGCTCGCCGGAACTGCGTGACGAGGTGATGCCCGGAGTGTTCAGCGGTCACGTGCGTATGTGCCTCGGATACACCGAGCCCGAGGGCGGTTCGGATATCGCGACGTGCAAGACCAGGGCCGTGCGGGACGGCGACGACTGGGTGATCAACGGCTCGAAGATGTTCACCACCGGCGCTCACAACTGCCGATACGCATTCCTGATCACCAACACCGACCCGAACGCGGAGCGGAAACACAAGAGCCTGACCATGTTCCTGGTTCCGCTCGATAGTCCCGGCATCGAGATCCAGGGACTGTGGACCGTGGACGGCGATCGCACGAACATCGTCTACTACAACGACGTGCGCATCTCCGACAAGTACCGTCTCGGGGATGTCAACGGAGGCTGGGCGGTGTTACGTGGGCCGCTCGATGCAGAGCACGGGGTCGTCGCGGCGGCCACCGATGGTCTCGACGACATCGCGATCCTCCAGCACCAGGGCATGTTCATGGGAACGGCTGTCGACACGGTCGCGGCCATCGTGAGCAGGCCCGGGAACGACGGCCGGCGACGCATCGACGACGGAGCTGTCGCCGACCGTCTCGGTAGAGCCGTCGCTCGGATCGAGATGGCGCTGAGTACGCCCAACATGTACGGCCGGGTCGCGATCGCTCAGGCGATGCGCGACGTCGCACCCGAACTGATGGATATCCTGGGCTCCGCGTCGGTGTTGCCGACGGACGCCGACGGGGCGATCGACGACGGAGCCAGCGAATACCTCTACCGGTGGGCACCACTGTGCGGAATCTACGGGGGCACCCTCGAAGTGTTCCGCAACATGATCGGGCAGTACATGCTCGGGCTGGGCAGGCCGGTGTACGCGCCGGTCAAGAGCTGAGTCCCACGACAATGCCTGCCGGACCACATACGGTTCGGCAGGCGTCGTCTGTGCCGTCGGTTTACAGCACGGCCCCGGAGACCTTTGCGGCGATGATGTCGTCCCAGCTCATGCCCAGCTCTTCGAGGATCTCGTCGGTGTGTTCGCCGTGTTCGGGCGAGCGTCCCGGAAGCGCGGGGGTCTCGTCGAACTGGATCGGGGCGGCGACCGTCTTGAACACCTCGCCGTCCTCGTCGGCGACGCTCATCAGGTAGCCGTTGGCGACGGCCTGCGGGTCGTCGAGAGCTTCGGCCGGGGTCGCGAGCGGTGCCCACACACCCGGTTCGTCGGCGAGAATCTTCTGCCACTCGGCGAGATCGCGGTCGGCGAAGACCTTCCGCAGGATGGTGGTCGCTTCGTCCTTGTTGGCAACGAGATTGGCGAGCGGGGTGAACCGTTCGTCGACTGCGAGTTCGGGGCGGCCGATCCGCTCGCAGAACCCGTGCCAGAATCGATCGGCCTGCAGGAACACGAGTTGGAGCCACCTGCCGTCGCGGGTCTTGTAGCGGTTCACCACAGGGTTGGGAGCCTCACCCTGGGAATAGGCCGGGATGCGGTCGATTCCGTAGTAGTCGGCCGCGCAGATATCCGGCGCCACGGCCCACATCCCCTGGGCCAGAAGTGATCCGTCGACCGTCCGTGCCACTCCGGTCCGCTCCCGGTGGAACAGGGCCGCGACGATGCCGCCGGCGAGAGTGCTGCCGCCCTGCAGATCGCCGAATGCGGGCCCCTGCGCGAACGGATGTTCTTGACCGTCGGGTGTGAGTGCGTAGGCAACGCCCGCGCGTGCCGTGTATCCGGAGGCGTCGAATCCGCCCTTGTCGCGGTCGGGCCCGAGTGGGCCCTGGCCACTTCCGCGCGCGATGATCACGTTCGGGTTGAACGAGCGGAGGGTCTCGACCGAGAGGTCGGCGCGTTCGAGCGCACCGGGAAGCCAGTTCGTCAGGAAGACATCGGCTTTCGCGATGAGTTTCACGAAGATCTCGCGTCCCTCCGGTGTCTTGACATCGAGTGCGATGCTGCGCTTTCCGTGGTTCCCGATCTCCATCATGAAGTTGGCCTTCACCCGGGATTCTGCGGGATCGAGGCCGCCGACCGTCAGATAGCGGCACGGGTCGCCTCCCCGGGTGTCTTCGATCTTGATGACGTCGGCGCCCCAGTCGCGGAGTACGACGCCGGCGCTCGGCACGTAGGTCCAGGAGGCGAGTTCCACGACAGTGACACCGTTGAGGAGATCGGACATCGACGTTCCCTTCTCGCAAAAGTCGGCTGTACAGCTTCCCCCGACATTACTGTATAGATTACAGTTAGTCATCCGGTTCTGTGGTCGAGGAGGATATATGGGTGAGGTCGTCGACAGTCCCGAGATCACGAGCGTGGAATTGGGGCGGCGCGTTGCACAGCGTGCGGAGACCCGATTGCTCATCGACGGAGTGCTGGCCGAGGCGACGAACGGTGCGACGTACCGAAACCTCAGTCCCGCCACCGGACTCGTACTCGGCGACGCCGCCGCAGCGAACGCACAGGACATGAACCGCGCGATCGGTGCGGCACGTCGCGCATTCGACGAGACCGAGTGGTCGACCGACCGCGTCCTGCGCCGACGTTGTCTCGAGCAACTCCAGGCGGCCATCGAGTCCGAGAAAGAAGATCTACGAGACGAACTCGTGGCAGAGGTCGGATGCCCGGTGATGGCCACGGCCGACGCCCAGCTCGATTGGCCGTTGTCGGAGGCTCTCCGCTATCCGACGTCGCTGATCGATGACTTCGAATGGGAACGGATCCTCGACGGCGGAGGACTGTTCGGGCAGCGAAACATCCGCACCGTGGTCAAGGAAGCGGTCGGGGTGGTTGCAGCCATCACGCCGTCGAACTACCCGATCGAGGTGATCCTCAACAAGATCGGCCCGGCCCTGGCAGCGGGCAATACCGTGGTCCTCAAACCGGACCCGAACACGCCGTGGAACGCAGCTCGTCTCGGTCGTCTCGTTGCGGAGAAGACCGACATCCCGCCCGGGGTGTTCAACGTGGTGACCACACCCGACAACGCCGTTGCCGGTCTGCTCGCCGACGACCCGCGCGTCGACCTCATCTCCTTCACCGGATCGACCGCGGTCGGCCGCACCTTGATGCGCCGGGCAGCCGACACGATGAAGCGGACGTTCCTGGAACTCGGCGGAAAATCGGCTCTCATCGTCACCGACGGCGCCGACCTGTCGAAGGCGATCATGGCGACGATCGGTGCGTGCTCCCACGCGGGGCAGGCCTGCGCGGTCAATACCCGAATCCTCGTGCACCGGTCGCTGTTCGACGACCTGTCCGCCGGTGCAGTCGAGGCGTACAAGCAGCTTCCCGTGGGAGATCCGGCGGCGCCGGGGACATTCGTCGGCCCACTGATCAGTGCCGCACAGAAACAGAAGGTCCTCGACATGCTCGAGCAGGCGCGCATCGACGGCGCACAGTTCCTCGTCGGCGGGGGCGAGGCGGAAGGCCTCGCCGAGCATCTGCGCGGCGGCCACTTCGTGGCACCGACCCTTCTGACGGGCGTCGACAACAGTGCCGCCATCGCGCAGGAGGAGGTCTTCGGGCCGGTTGCGATCCTGATCCCCTTCGACACCGACGACGAAGCGGTCCGGATCGCCAACGACAGTCCGTTCGGCCTCGCCGGTGCAATCATGTCCGACTCGTTCGAACGCGGTGAAGCCATCGCGCGTCGCGTGCGCACCGGAGCGATCGGCATCAACGGCGGCATGTTCTACGGCGCCGACGCACCCTTCGGTGGTTACAAGAACAGCGGTATCGGGAGGCAGTGCGGGATAGAAGGTTTCGAGCAGTACCTCGAAACCAAGACCCTCGCCGCGCGGGTCCCCCGGCAGGCGTGAGAACTGTTCGAGCATCGGATACGAAAGGCATACGGATGGGCAAACTGGACAACAAGGTTGCACTGGTCTCAGGAGCAGCACGCGGGCAGGGGAGATCGCATGCGCTCCACCTCGCGGCCGAGGGCGCGAGCATCATCGCCCTCGACATCTGCGCAGACCTCGACGGCAACACCTACCCGCTGGCGAAGCGGGAGGATCTGGAGGAGACGGCACGTCTCGTCGAGAAGGAAGGGGTTCGTGTCCACACCGTGGTCGCCGATGTCCGTGAACGCCGCGACGTGTGGAACGCGATCGCCGATGGAGTGAGCGAACTCGGCGGACTCGACATCGTCGTCGCCAATGCAGGGATCTGCCCGATGGGCGAAGGACAGACACTGCAGTCCTGGTCCGACACGATCGACACCGATCTGGCCGGGGTGTTCAACGTCGTGCAGGGCAGCATCCCGCACCTCGGTGCTGGGGCGTCGATCATCGCAACCGGTTCCTTGGCCGCTCAACTGGGCAGCGCGACCAACCAGGGACCGGGCGGTTCGGCATACAGTCTCGCGAAGCAGATGGTTGCGCGCTACGTCAACGATCTCGCAGTGCAGCTGGCGAAGAAGGACATTCGCATCAATGCTGTGCATCCGACGAACGTGAACACCGACATGCTTCACAACGAGGGCATGTACCGGGTATTCCGACCCGACCTCGAGCACCCGACGCGGGAAGAGGCCGAGATTGCATTCCCGGCCATGCAGGCGATGCGCGTGCCGTACATCGAACCGTCCGACGTCTCCGAGGCAGTTCTGTTCCTCGCGAGCGACGCGTCGCGCTTCATCACCGGCAGCCAGCTCCGGATCGACGCCGGAGGCTATGTGAAGTCCGTGCCCTGGAAGGGATGAGCACCACCATGACCGACATCATCGGATTTCTCGGCGCCGGGCAGATGGGCGAGCCCATGGTCCGGCGTCTCCTCGATGCGGGACACGACGTCCGCCTCTACGCCCGCAAGGAAGAGGTGCGTATGCGTCTGGGGGCTGCGGGTGCGTATCTCGCCGACTCGGTCGCGGATATGGCGCGGCAGGCCGATATCCTCGTTGTCTGCCCTTTCTCGGATGCGCAGTTGACGGAACTGGCCGCGGGGCCGGACGGTTTCATGGCGAACGCGAAGGACAGTGCGGTCGTCGTGTCGCACACCACGGGCACCGTCGGCACCCTCGCGAAGATCCGCGCCGATCATCCGGACGGACCGGAGCTCGTCGATGCGCCCGTAAGTGGATCTGCAGACGACATCGCCGCAGGGAAACTGACCGTACTCCTTGGCGGCGAGGAGCAGGTGCTCGCCCGTGTGGAAGCAGCGGTGGGCGCCTACGCGGATCCGATCATCAGGACCGGACCTTTCGGCAGTGCTCTGAACGTGAAATTGGTCAACAATCTGCTCTTCGCAGCGAACGCTCAACTTGCCGCAGCTGCAGTCGAACTCGGTGAGCACCTCGGCATCGGAAGTCGCGAGCTGCTCGATGCGATTGCGTTGTGCAGCGGACGGAGTCATGCGCTGGCATCGATCGGCAAGGTCGGCGGTGTCGAGACCTTCGACGAGTTCGCGTCCCCGTTCCTGCGGAAGGACGTAGCCGCATGTACCGCGGCAGCCGAAGACGCAGGTGTCGATCTGGGCTGGCTTGCTGCTGTGGTGGAAGCCGGTCCGATACCCGGCCTCGGGCGCAGGAAGGGATGAACAGGAGATCGTTGGCGTTCGAGTGCTGGCGAGAGTCACACGGGATCCTTGACGTCCGCGGCCGGTACTTCGTAGAACTGCGTCGCCCACCGGCGCATCGCCATGTACGGCTTGGCATCGATACGGCCCAGTGGGGGATTCTCGACGTAGACCTGGTAGCGCCAGATCCCGAGGTCTTCGAAGACGGTGTGGAGGAACCGGCGCTCGACTTTCTCCTGAACGTCCTGCGGCGGAACGTCGGAGTTGTCGCCGTCGGTGCGGGGCCACCAGATCGAATAGAAGAGATCGGAATGCCCGTCGTCGACGGGCGTGCAGGCGAAGATCAACCGGTAATTCTGGGTACCTTCGAATGCGCTCATCGCGTATCCCAGACCGGAGAAATGACTGTGGATGCGCAGCGCCATCTTGTCGGGATCGTCGCTGGTCTCATCGGGCCAGCCGGTGAGAAACCGCCACTCGTTGTCGACGGCTTCCCATCCGAGAGACACCGGAGTCACGCTTGCGCCGTGCACGTACCGGAAATGCGCACTGTCCGGGCCGTTCTCGGCCACGATCTGCGGGTGCACCGGCTCATACTCCGCGCGGCGTGAGAACTCCGGATAGATGCGGTAGTAACTGTCGGGGCCGGCGGTGATCTCGGGGAACTTGGTGAACGGGTCGGGAAGTTCCCACTGCGGTGGCTTTCCGTCGGGCTGGTGCCACATGTAGACGACGCCGTGCTGCTCCTGGACCGGATAGACCCGCAGCTTCAATGCCTTGTTGGGGCGGTCGGGGTCGTAGGGAATGTACCGGTTGCTCCCGTTCGGCCCCCACCGCCAACCGTGGAACGGGCATTCGATGCAGTCGCCCACCACTTTGCCGCCGTGTCCGAGATGGGCTCCGAGATGACGGCAGTGCCCGGTCATCACGTGCAGCTCACCGGCCTCGTCGCGATAGGCGACGAGTTCGTCGCCGAAGTAGTGCAGTGCGCGACTGTGTCCGGTCTCGAACTCTTCTGACCAGCCGATCACGAACCAGCCCGTGACCTTCCACGTGAACGGTACGTCCAACGGATTCTCCTGATTGTCGGCCGGATGAGTTCAGCTCGAGCGCTGCATCTGGGAGGCTGCGCTGATCTGCTGCTCCCAGGCCGCGAGCTTCTCTTCGGCGCTCGTCTGATGATGACTCAGTGCTCGGATACTCACATCGTGACCTGCGGCTGCCGCTCGCAGTGCTCCGACGGTGGCCTGCTCACGGGGTACGTGTGCGAACGGGTCGAACGAGTACCACCGCATTGCGTTGAGGTGCGTCATCTTGTCGACCTCCCCGTCGGGGACGTGTTCGTCGTCGAAGACACCGCTGAGCTCTTCGGGTGCACCCGGCCACATCGAATCACTGTGTGGGTAGTCCATTTCCCACGCGATGTTGTCGATTCCGATGTCGTGGCGGAGTTTGACGCCGAGTGGGTCGCTGATGAAACAGGTGAGGAAATGCTCTCGGAACACCTCACTGGGGAGCTTTCCCTCGAAGTCCTGCAGCGTCCACGTCGAGTGCATTTCGAAGGTGCGGTCGACGCGCTCGAGGAAGTACGGGATCCAACCTGTGCCGCCCTCGGAGAGTGCGATCTTGAGGTCTTTGTAGTCCTTGACCGGGCGCGACCACAGAAGATCTGCGGCCGCGTTGACGATGTTCATAGGCTGGAGCGTGATCATCACGTCGGGTGGTGAATCCGTCGACGGGATCGAGAGTTTGCCCGAGGACCCGATGTGGATCGACAGCACGGTATCGGTGTCGACGAGGGCCTTCCACAGCGGATTCCAGTATTCGTCGTGGAAGCTCGGGTATCCGAGCGCGGCCGGGTTCTCGGTGAAGGTGAGGGAGTGCACGCCCTTCTTCGCGAGGCGCCGGACCTCCTGAGCACACAGTTCGGCATCCCAGATCACGGGTAGGCCCATCGGGATGAATCGGCCGGGGTAGGCACCGCACCACTCTTCGAGGTGCCAGTCGTTGTAGGCCTGGACGAGCGCGAGCGAGAAGTCGGAATCCTCGGTCGCGAACAGGCGAGCGGCGAAGCCGGGGAACGACGGGAAGTTCATCTGCGCCAGAACACCACCGGCGTTCATGTCCTTGACGCGTTCGTGCACGTCGTAACAGCCCGGACGGATCTCATCGAGACCTTCGGGCTCGAGGCCGTACTCCTCCTTCGGGCGTCCGGCGACTGCGTTGAGGGCGACGTTGGGAATGATCCGGTCGCGGAACTTCCACATGTCGGCGCCGTTGTCCATATGCACCAGGCGCGGTGCGTCGTCCACGTACTTCTTGGGGAGGTGGTTGGCGAACATATCGGGTGGTTCGATGATGTGGTCGTCGACGCTGACCAGGATCATGTCGTTCTTGTCCATGCTCGTTCCCTTCCGAGGGCGGTACGCGGGCTCGTGCGTTCGGGTGGTTACCGTGCAGTGGCGAGCTTCGGTGGGCTCGCGGCCTCCGGATCCGGATTGGCGATCGGTAGGCCCATGAAACGGCGAGCGTTGTCGCCCATGAAATCCCACGTACGCCGGCGATCCATCCCTTCGGCGTACTTCCAGTAGCCCTTGGGCTCGGGAAGGCCTTCGGGATGTGGATAGTCGGAGCCGAACATGACCTTGTCCCAGCCGACCATGTCGACGACATCGGCCACCGACCCTTCCCAGAAGGGGCTGACCCAGACATTGCGGCGGAATACTTCGAGCGGATCTTCCGGGAAGTTCTGCGGCATCTTCTTCGTCAGATCCTCGAGGTCGTGGAACAGCGGCCGGATCCACGAACTGCCGTTCTCCACGCTTGCGATTCGCAGTTTCGGGAAGCGCGTGAGGGTTCCGTGGCAGATCAGGCTTCCGAGCATGTCGGAGATCTCGCGGTGCCCGAGCGCGAGCCACCGGAACGCGCTCATCGCCATGAAACTCTGAGTGTTCGGCGGTTCCCATTTGTTGACGTACTCGTCGAGTGGCGGCTGGCTCGCGTGGAGCGCAATCGGGAGGCCGGCTGCTTCCACTTCGCGCCAGAAGGGGTCGAACTCCGGGAGTGCGGGAGAGCGCCACCCGTGCAGGCCTTTGACCGGAGCGGGTTTGATCAGCGCGGCCTTCGCCCCGTTCTCGACGAGGTAGGCCAATTCGCGGCGGGCGCCGTCGACTTCGGCGCAGTTGATCACGGGTGTGGTGAACACTCGGCCTTTGTGGTCGAATCCCCAGTGCTCGAGCATCCAGCGGTTCAAGGCGTGGACGATTGCGAGTGTCAGTTCCGGATCATCGGCGGACGAGTGCTCGACGAGGCTGGCGAGAGTGGGGAAGACCAGTGATTCCCGCACTCCCTGGCGGTCCATCTCGACGAGGCGTTCCTCGGGGCCGCGGGTGGCGGGTGGGCAGTCGATGGCGGAACCCTGCATTTCGCGGAGCGTGAGGCCGTCGACGTTCTCGCCGGCGAAGAACTTCTCGTGTGCTCCCGGCGCTGCGACCCTGTCGAAGGTGGGATTCGGGATGAAGTCGGTGATCTTGCCGTTGATGGCGAGGCGCGTGCGGCGCCCGATCTGTACGTATTGCACGGCGTTCGCGTACTTGTCGGGGAGGTACCTCGTCAGTGCCTCGGACGTCTCGTACATGTGTGTGTCGGCATCGAAGATCGGTGCATCGTCGGACGCTGCCATGTGGGGACTCCTTGTTCGTGCCCGCTCGTGGATTCGAGCCTTGCAGCGCACAACGGTTATGTCAACAGTCGGCCTTACGGTAACTTGGGATCATGATGTCGAAAGTGCCTCCTGGCTACGAGGATCTTCTCGAACGGCCGATCGTCGGTGTGCTCGGCACGGTCAGTCCTGATGGGTCGCCGAGCCTGACTCCGATGCGATTCACCTGGGATGGTGCACATCTGAGGGTGAGCCACACCATCCCCCGCAAGAAGTTCGTGAGCCTGCAGGCGAACCCCAATTATTCGTTTCTGATCACCGACCCTGACGAGCCTGCGCGGTGCCTCGAGGTACGCGGCTGGTTGGTAACAGTGCGGGGGGATCACGACGGGTCGTTCTACTCGTCGTTGGGCAAGCGCTACGGGGAATCCCGCCTGCAGCTGCCCGACGACGTCGACGACCGCGTGGTGATGATCCTCGACGCGACACGTTTCACCGTGAAGTGAATCTCGCGCGGATGTCCTGGTGATTCGCGATCGTCATGTCGAGCTCGCGGGGACAGCACCTCGATCCCTTTGCGAAACAAGGACGTCCGCGGCGTGGTCGAGGATGCATTCCAGTCCGTATTCGAAGTTCCGGTCGTTGGGTTCGCCGCTCTGCAGGCCACTTTCGCTCGCCTCTGCGAGTAGGGGAGTGGTCTCAGGGGAAATCGACAGGATCTCGTAGTACGCACCCGAGGGTTCCTCGGACTGCCGGTTCTTCTCCTGGAGCCGTTGGAGTACGACCATGCCGTGCACATGCAATTGCACGGCAGAGTAGATGTTCACCGCGTCGGCCAGCGTGAAACCCGACTCGACGAGGCTCGCTATCACGTTCTCGTTGTGCATGGCGCCGAGGCGAGCTGCATTGGAGCTCAAGGACGGGCGGATCAGGACGAGGTCGCACAGGATCGGTCGGTCGAGGATCGTGCGGCGAACAGTTCGGGCATGGGTGCGCAGGGTGTCGCGCCAGTTGGGCGCCTCGACGAGGGGCATGGACCGCATGGATTCGCGCAGTACGTGGTCGGCCATCGCGGTGAGAAGGTCGTCCTTCTTGCGGAAGTACCAGTAGATGCTGGTCACGCCGATGTCGAGGTGTCGTGCCAGCATCGGCATGCTCAGATTGTCGACGGTGACTTCCTCGGAGAGCTCGAATGCGCCCCTGAGGATGTCATCCGGGTTGAGGGACCCTCGCTCGAGCCGGGTTCGCTTCGCCATATCGGGTACCGCCTTACGAGTTACGTCCGGGATGCACGGGCGAGCCGCCGCCCTATGTCCTCTACTGTAGACATGCTTACCGTATAAGCTACGGTATCGGCATAAGTTATGGCGTACCGGTAGATGAGGGGCACGATGGATCTCGGACTCGGCAGTGCCGCAGCGGTTGTGGTGGGTGGTACTCGTGGGATGGGATTCGCGTCTGCCCGATGCCTGGCACAAGAGGGTGCGCGCGTTGCGGTCGTGGGCCGGTCGCGTGCCGGCGCAGAGTCGGCCGCGGCGAGCTTGTCCGAATGCGGAAGTCCCGATGCCGTCGGACTGGTGGCCGATGTACGTGACGGGCAGGCTGTGACCGACCTCTTCGAAGAACTCGGAAAGCGCTGGGGCGGTGAACTCAATGTGCTCGTCAACACGGTGGGACCGAACGCGCAGGGAACATTCGACATCCTGACCGACGACCAATGGCACGACGCCGTCGAGGACGGCGTGATGTCGATGGTGCGCTGCGTGAGATCGGCCCTTCCGCTCCTGCGTTCCGCGCAGTGGGCGCGCGTCGTCAACTTCTCTGCGCAATCCACTCAGCGCCAAGGTGTTCCGCTCGTGGCGTACACCGCGGCGAAGTCGATGTTGACGAGTGCGTCGAAGAATCTGTCGCTACTCCTGGCGCCCGACGAGATTCTGGTGAACGTTGTTTCGCCTGGGACTATCGTCACGCCGTCCCTGATCGAGTGGGCGAGGTCGGTGGGCGTCGAATCGAGCGATCCCTACGCTCTGATGGACGCTATCGGAACACATTTCGGACACCCGTCGCAGATGCCTCGTGCGGGTCTGCCGGAGGAAGTGGGGCCGTTGGTGGCGTTCCTTGCTTCGCAGCGCAACTCGTACATCACCGGAGCAAACATCAATATCGACGGTGGCTCCGACTTCACCTGACCGCTGATCTGCCCTGACTCTTCATCGACCCCTGAGCCTTCATCGACACTGCCACATAGGTGCACGCTTTTCGACGAACGCGCGGGGGCCTTCGAGGGCGTCCTCCGTGCGAGTCACCCGCTCACGGAACGATTCGGCCAGCATCTCGGCCTCGTGCAGCGGTAGGTCCAGTCCCTTGAGGATGGCGAGTCGGGTCCCCCGAACTGCGAGTGGCGCATTGGAGTTGACGATGTCGGCGATCTCGTGTGCCCGTTCGAGCAGCAGGTTGTGCTCGACGATCTCGGTGATCATCCCCAGTTCGTATGCGCGCTGGGCGCTTATCCGTTCGTGCTTGCCCATCAGTGCCATGCGCAGTGCCACGTTGCGCGGGAGCACCCGCGCGGCGCGCACCGCCTCACGTCCTGCGACTAGACCGATGCTGACATGGGGGTCGAAGAAGGTGGCCTTCTCGGAGGCGATGACGATGTCTCCTGTAGTAACCCAGTCCATGCCTGCACCGCAGCAGATCCCGTTGACCGCAACGATGATCGGCTTCGTCATCGAACGAAACGGGGGTGTGCCTTCTTGCGGTGCCTCCCACTGGTCGTAGGTCGACAGGTACGGCCGTTCGTTGACAACCTTGCCGTCGCCCGGAATCTCTTTGACATCGGCGCCCGTGCAGAATGCCCGACCGTTGGCGGTGACGACGAGGGTCCAGATCTCGTCGTCGTTCTCGGCCTCGGCGTACGCGGCACGCAACTCTGTGATCATGTGTGGGCTCAGGGCATTGAGCGCTTCGGGCCTGTCGAGGGTGAGGGTTGCGGTGTGGCCGTCGACTGCGTATTCGATGGTCTCGAACGTCACTGTTCTTCCTTCTTCAATCAGGCCGGGGCGCGGGTGTAGTCGGGGTCGCGCTTCTCGGAGAAGGCAGCGAATGCTTCGATCACGGCGGGGCCTTGGAGGTTCGCGGCCTGTGCCTGTGATTCGGACTCGAGCGCTTCGGTCAGCGTCCGGTCGAGTCCGCGGTTGAGTAGGTCCTTGGTCTGTGCGAGTGCGAGCGGGGGCCCGGAGGCGAGCCGCTCCGCGATGCTGTGGGTGAATTCGGCGAGCGATTCCGGTGCCGCTACCCACGTGACGAGACCGAGCGACTGTGCCTCGTCCGCTCCGATCATGTCGGCCAGGAGTGCCAGCCGCTTTGCCTGCTGCAGCCCGACGAGACGCGGGAGCAGCCACGACCCGCCCGTGTCCAGCGACAACGCGCGTCGCGCGAAGATCTGGCAGAACCGCCCATCCGACGCTGCCACAACCAGGTCGCAGGCAAGGGCGAGATTCCAGCCCGCCCCGGCCGCGACCCCGCTCACCTTCGCGACGGTCGGCACCGGAAGCTCCTGGAGCAGCCGGATGGTGTCGTTGATGGTGCTGATCAGGTCGGATGGGTCGGGGAACTCGTTCATTCCCGAGGTGTCGGCGATGTCGGCGCCGCTGCAGAACGTGCCGCCCGCGCCGGTGAGCACCACCGCGCGAACTCCGTTGTCGACGGTCGCGTCGAAAAGTCGTTCTCGGAGGCGCGCCCACATCTCGGGTGTGATCGCATTCTTCCGTTCGGGGCGGTTGAGGGTGAGTGTCAGGATGCCGGCGTGCAGATCGGAGAGCAGTGGCCCGTCGGGGCTCACGGCGTGGTCGGGCATGGTCACCTCGGGTGTCGAAGGGTGGTCAGAGCTGGATTGGTGCACCGACGGTGAGCGGGGCGACGAAACCGCCGTCGACGTGGATGTCCTGGCCGTTCACCCATCCCGCAGCCGGCGACCCCAGGAACGCGATGACCGGAACGATGTCGGCAACGGTGGCATGCCGGCCGATAAGTGCCTTCACCCCGTCGAGGACGTCCTTGCCCATCGACTCCTCGAAGTCGCCGAGGATCGGGGTCTCGGTGGGTCCGGGGCTCACGGTGTTCACTCGGACGCCGTATTTCTGCCACGCGGTGGGCGCGAGACGCTTCGCGTAGATGATCGCGGCCTGTTTCGACGTGCTGTACACGGGATAGTTCGGATCCTGTTCGGCCTGCCAGCGTTCGACAGCGTCGCCGTCGGTTGCCTCGAGAAGGCCGGCGAGGTCGTTCTGGCGCTCCTGCCACCCGATGGCTGCAACCGACGCGACGGTGACGACGGATCCGCCGTTGCGTAACAGGGGAAGCATGCCTTCGACGAACAGCCGCATGCCGAGATAGTTCACCTTCAGGACGTCGGCGGCGGGTGCGGTTCCCGGCACCCCGGCGACGTAGGCGAGCAGATCCCAGTCTCCTCCGATCGAGCCGAGCAGGGTATCGATCTGCGCAGCATCACGCAGGTCGCACTCTGCGTGCGCCGATGCTGCGGCACCCTCCGGACGGAGGTCGACGGCGAGTACGTGGTCGCCTTGTCCGTGGAAGTGGGCGGCGGTCGCGGCACCGATTCCCGACCCCGCTCCGACGACGACGATCTTGCGCTGATCAGTTGTCATGTGGCCTCGCGCCTTTCCGGGGTCACCCCGACGAAAGCTATATAGAATGCTTGACAGTAAGGCACACTATAAATCACTCTGGGGCGAGAAGACCAGGGTTCCGGGTCTGCGACGCCGGACCGAAGGTGTCGTCGGAATGCGCGGGAACGGAGTGTTGTTCGTGAACCAGCGAATCGTAGGTGAGGGCGCCGAGGTCTTGGCGACCCCGACTGCATACAAGGACGACGGTCACCTGCATTCGGTCCTGACGGAGGCGCGCGCAACGGAACCGGTGGTTCGGGTGGAGGCGCCGTCCTACCGGCCGTTCTGGGCGCTCCTCAAGCACGCCGACGTCATGGCCGTAGAACGCGATAACACGCTCTTCACCAACTGGCCACGTCCGGTGCTCATGACGGCGGAGTCGGACGAGATGCAGGCGGCGGTCGGTGTTCGCACCCTCATTCACCTCGACGGTGCACAGCATCGTGTGTTGCGCTCCGTCGCAACCGACTGGTTTCGACCGAAAGCCATGAAAGCCATGGAAGTCCGCATCGAGGAACTCGCGAAGCATCACGTCGACCGGATGATGGCTGCCGGAGGTGAGTGCGACTTCGTGTCGGAGGTCGCGGTGAACTTCCCGCTCTACGTCATCATGTCGCTGCTCGGCGTACCGGAATCCGACTTCCCCCGAATGCTCCGTCTCACGCAGGAACTCGTGGGTAGCGACGACGACGAACTGAAACGAAGCGAGCCTGCGGACGAAACCAGGAATGCGCTCCTCGAGATGTTCGAGTACTTCAGCGCACTCACGGCATCACGTCGCGAGAACCCCACCGATGACATGGCGTCCGCGATCGCCAATGCGCGCATCGACGGCGAACCTCTCTCCGACATCGACACCATGTCGTACTACACCATCATCGCCACCGCCGGCCACGACACGACCAGCAGTTCCATTGCCGGCGGGCTTCGCGCGTTGATCGAGCACCCCGACCAACGCCGTGCGTTGAGTGCCGATCTCGACCTGCTGCCGCACGCGGTGGAGGAGATGATCCGATGGGTCACTCCCGTCAAGGCATTCATGCGCACCGCCGCCGAAGACACCGAGATCCGCGGCGTGCCCATCGCAGCCGGTGATTCCCTCCTGCTGTCCTATGCGTCGGCCAACCGCGACGAAGACGTCTTCGATGATCCCTTCCGGTTCGACATCCGACGCGACCCCAACAACCATGTCGCGTTCGGATTCGGCGTGCACTTCTGCCTGGGCGCCGGGCTGGCCCGGATGGAGATGAAGAAGTTCTTCGCCGAACTCCTGCCGCGTCTGGGTTCGATCGAACTCACAGGCAAACCCGAACTGACAGCAACGACCTTCGTCGGTGGGCTCAAGCACCTGCCGATCAGTTATTCGACGGCCACATGACGACCTCCGAAGGATCTCACATGAAACAGGCGCGGATCTGGGACGACACCCTCGAGGATCTCTCCCGTCGTCGTACGCACGCACACGGAATGGGCGGCCCGGAACGCGTGGCCAAGCACCGCGGCAAAGGCAAACTCGACGCGCGAGCGCGAATCGATCACCTGCTCGACAAAGGTAGTTTCCACGAGTTCGGCACGCTCGTCGGAGGGGAGGTCGCCGCCGACGCGATCATCGCCGGTTCGGGGCTCATTCACGGCATGCCGGTGATGGTGGGAGCCGAAGACTTCACCACGCTCGCGGGCACGATCTCACCGGGCAGCAACTCCAAGCGATACCGGCTCGCGGAACTCGCTGTCCGCAACAAGATTCCGCTCATCATGCTCCTCGAAGGCGCGGGGTTCCGCGCCACCGGCGACCACTACGGCAGAACCCCGACCGACCTGCTCGCACAGGCACAGTGCTCGGGGAAGGTACCGGTGGTCACCGCGGTCCTCGGCGCCTCCGCCGGACACGGTGCGCTGATCGCACCGGTCTCGGACTTCGCCATCATGAGTCGGCAGGGTGCCATCTTCACGGCCGGTCCGCCGGTCGTGAAGATGTCCACGGGAGAGGACGTCTCGAAGGAAGACCTCGGCGGCCCCGACGTCGCGATCGCCAGCGGACTGATCCACAACGTCGCCGACACCGACGAAGAAGTTCTCGACGAGATCCGCCGCTACCTGTCGTATTTCCCGCCGAGCGCGTGGTCGTACCCCATCGCGACCGAGCCCGACGAGTTCTCCGAGCCCCGCGACACCCCCGAGCTTCTCGACATCATCTCCCGCGACAACCGCAGCACCTACGACATGAGATCCGTGATCGACGCGGTGGTCGACACGAAGGACTGGTTCGAGGTGCAACCGGACTTCGGGCGGGCCATCATCTGCGGGTTGGCGCACCTGGGCGGGCATCCCATCGCGGTCGTCGCGAATCAGCCGCAGGTGATCGCCGGCTCGATCGACTCCGATGCGGCCGACAAAGCGGCCCACTTCATCTCGGTCGCAGATGCTTTCCACCTGCCGCTCGTGTTCCTCGCCGACAACCCCGGGATGCTGCCGGGCAGCGAATCCGAACGCGGCGGCATCCTTCGCAGTGGTGCCCGCATGTTCGTCGCACAGACCACCGCCACGACGATGAAAATGCATGTGACGCTGAGAAAAGCGTATGGATTCGGATCGATGGTGATGTCGCTGATCGGGTTCGACGGGCAGGTCGCCGCGTACGCCTACCCCGGTGCGACGATGGGCGCCATGAGCGCGGACGCACTCAGCGGCGCATCGAACGCCGACGACGGCCTCTCGGCGTCGCTTCGAGAAATGGAACTCGAGGCGTCCTATCGTTCGGCCGAGCACATGGGTTTCGACGAACTCATCAGTCCCGAGGAAACCCGCAACGCCTTGCTCACGTCGTTGCAACGGGGAATCTACGCACGACAAGCAGTGGCGGAACCCGTCGGCCGCTGCGTGATCGTCCCCTGAATGCACGCCGACCGACAGACTTTCGCTGAACGACAGACTTTCGCTGAACGACCTGCCCAAGGAGAATGCGTTGACCGAATGGACTCTCGGCGAGGTCTTCGACGCCGTCGCAGAAGCAGTACCCGAACGAACCATGACCGTCTGCGGGGATCGCAGGAACACCTTCGGTGAATCGGCTTTGCGCACCCGACGGTTCGCGAATTTCCTTGCCGAACGCGGATTCGGAGCTCACACCGCGAGAGAGGGGCTCGAGCGGTGGGAGTGCGGCCAAGACCGTGTCGCCATGCTCATGTACAACGATCTGTATCCCGATGTGCTGATCGGCTGCCTCAAGGCGCGGGTCGTGCCGGTCAACATCAACCCTCGCTACACGGCGCAGGAGATCCGCAGTCTTCTCGAATACATTGCGCCACGAGGAATCGTCTATCACCGGTCGTTCGGTCCGGTGATAGACGAGGTCGTCAGTGGCAGTGCAGAGCTGAAGGACGGTGTGGAGCTGCTGGTGTCTGTCGACGACGGCACCGGTGTTTCCGAATTGGACGGGGCGGTGTCGTTCGACGAGGCCGTTGCGCAAGGTGATCCGGAGAAGGTGATCAAGGGATCACCCGACGACTTGATGATGATGTGCACTGGCGGCACTACGGGACGCCCGAAGGCCGTGCTGTGGCGACAGGGGGATGCGTACGTCTCCTCGATGAACGGTTCCGACCACGAGTCCGACGAACCGATTCGGGCACTGACCACGCTGACAGGGCAGAGCTGGTTCGCGGTGTCACCACTGTCGCACGCGGCAGGGACGTGGACTGCGTTCTCGGGCCTGCTGGCCGGCCAGACCGTGGTGCTCTACGACGATCGGAGCACATTCGATCCGCGTACGGCGTTGGAGATCGTCGAGAAGGAGAATGTGCTGCTCATGACCATCGTCGGCGATGCGTACGCCGGCCCTCTCGTCGACGAGATGCGCAAGCGCAGGAACAACTTCGAGTCGTTGGTGGTCATCGCAAGTGGTGGAGCCGCAACGAATGCCATCCACCGGAAGGCCTTTCTCGAACTGCTCCCGAACGTGACAATCGTGGAAGGGTACGGCTCGACCGAGACCGGCGGGATGGGATTCGGACGGAGCAGCCGCGGCGCCGAGGTAGACACGTTCGCCCCGATGCCGGGGGGATCTGCTGTGTCGCACGATCGCACCCGGCTGCTGAAACCTGGTGATGACGAGATCGGATGGGCCGCCCGTTCCGGCCGAGTCCCCCTCGGCTACTTCCGCGACCGGCCGTCCACCGAAAACACCTTCCCCGTGGTCGACGGCGAGCGAATGGCTATACCGGGGGACCGCGTGAGGATGGCGGACGACGGGTCGCTGCGCCTGCTCGGCCGCGATTCGCTCGTCATCAACACAGGAGGCGAGAAGGTCTTCGTCGAAGAGGTCGAGGAAGTCCTACGCGCATATCCCGGTGTCGTCGACGCCCTGGTGGTCGGTCGTGCGAGTGAACGCTGGGGGCAGGAGGTCGTCGCGCTGGTGCACGTCGTGGACGAGATAAACGGCCCTGCAGACGAATTGAAGGATGCATGCGGAGCGTCGCTCGCGAGGTACAAGATCCCGAAGCACTTCGTGTTCGTCCCTGCGATACGGCGCCTGGGTAACGGCAAACCCGACTACCGGTGGGCCGCACGACAGGTGCAGGACGAGGGGACGGCGGTGTCATGAGCGCACCGGCCACACGCCTGACACCGTCGACCTCACTGGAGACGGAGTTCTTCTGGACCTCCGGCGCCGACGGCCACCTGCGGATACAGGAATGTCGCTCGTGCTCGGCGCTGATCCATCCACCGCGGCCGGCGTGCCGTTACTGCCACGGCAGCGAGATGGGCATTCGCGTCGTCTCGGGTCGCGCGACACTCATCGGCTTCACGGTCAACCACAGGTTTGCGCCACCGGGAATGCCACCGCCGTACATCGTCGCCCAGGTCGCGCTCGAGGACGACCCGCGCGTGCGCTTGACAACGAACGCGGTCGAATGTGCGGAAGACGATCTCACGCTCGGTATGCGGATGGACGTGGTCTTCGAAGAAGCCGACGGAGTGTGGCTCCCACTGTTCCGTCCGGCCGAAGCCGGAACGGTGACAGAACTACCGGCCGATGAACCGGACGCCGAATCGATTCGCCGAAGTGTGCGCCCGATGGTGAGTACGAACAAGTTCGAGGACGAGGTCGCGCTCACCGGAATCGGTATGTCGCGCATCGGTCGTCGTCTCATGGTCGATCCGTTGTCGTTGACCATCGACGCCTGCCGGGCCGCGATCGACGACGCCGGCCTCACCGTCGGCGACATCGACGGGCTGTCCACCTATCCGGGGGCCGGATCTCTCGGCCCGTTCACCGAAGGCGGGGTCGCCGCGGTCGAGTCGACACTCGGGCTGAAGCCGTCCTGGCACAACGGCGCCGCCGAGACGTTCGGTCCCGGAGGCTCGGTGATCTCGGCGATGCTTGCCGTGGCGTCCGGTCTCGCGCGACACGTGCTGTGTTTCCGGACGGTGTGGGAATCGACGTACAGCGAACTCGTGCGCACCGGCCGGACCGCGCCGGCAGGCGGACTGCCGGATGAATGGTTCGCGCCGTACGGTGCCGTCTCGGCAGCGCACCTGCTGGCACAGACCGCCCAACGACACTTTCATCGCTACGGAACGAACCGCGAGACGCTCGGGTGGATCGCACTCAACCAACGCGCGAACGCTGCTCGGACGTCCGAGGCGATCTACCGCGACCCGCTCACGATGGACGACTACCTGGGCGCCCGCCCGATCACCACACCGTTCGGACTCTACGACTGCGATGTGCCGTGCGACGGTGCAGTGGCGGTCATCGTGTCGGCCCGCGACACCGCCCACGACCTCGCGCAACCGCCGGTGTTCGTCGAAGCGGTCGGTACCCAGATACTCGAGCGGCTCGACTGGGACCAGAGCACCCTCACTCACGAACCACAGGTCCTCGGGCAGGCCGCGCACATGTGGAGCCGCACCACGATGCGCCCCGACGATGTCGATGTCGCGGAACTCTACGACGGCTTCACCTTCAACTGCCTGTCGTGGATCGAGGCATTGGGCTTCTGCGACATCGGGGAATCGAAGGACTTCCTGGACAAAGGAACGAACATCGCCCTCGACGGAAGCTTGCCGTTGAACACCCACGGAGGTCAGCTCTCACACGGACGCACCCACGGTATGGGGCTCGTGCACGAGGCAGTCACGCAGATGCGCGGCCACGGAGGAGACCGTCAGGTTCGAGACGCTCGTGTCGCGGTGGTGAGCAGCGGAGGGCTCACACCGAGCGGCGTCATGTTGCTGAAAGCCGACCGATGAACGCCGCGGACGCCGGAGCGCTCGCCGACACCGTGACCGCCCGAACCGTCGAGGTAGACGGAGCACAGATCTCGGCCTTGTGTTCGTACGTGGAGCAGCCGCGCGCGGTGATCGTCGCCTTGCATGGCGGAGCCACGACCTCCCGGTACTTCGATCTGGAAGGCCATCCGGAACTGTCGCTGCTCCGCACCGCTGCGGCACTCGGCTACACCGTCCTCGCGATCGACCGCCCGGGCTACGCAGACTCGTTCGAATATCAGGAACGGTTCGACGATCCCGCCAACCGTGTCGACGCCGTCTACGGCGCTGTAAATGCACTGCTCGAAGGACATTCGCGCGGCGCCGGTGTCTTCCTTCTCGCGCACTCGGCAGGCTGCGACCTCGGTCTCCGGATGGCAGCAGACCCGCGAGGCGCGTCGCTACTCGGTGTCGAACTCGCGGGCACCGGCACACGTAAGCAACGCGAAGCGCTCGAGATCATCAAGCAGATGCGTACGACGCGGAACCGGGGCGCCATCCGGGATCTGCTGTGGCATCCCGAGGACACCTACCCGCCGGAGGTGCGTGGAGGTCGCAGCCTCACCTGCATCACCCCTCGCTACGAGGCGGTGGTCGCAGCCGAGTGGCCGAAGGACTTCATGCATCTCGCTCCCGATGTCTGCATCCCGGTTCGGTTCACCTATGCCGAGCACGAAAAGGTCTGGGAGACAGACGATGCTCTACGGTCGGAAATCGAGGAAATGTTCGTCGAATCCCCTCGCTTCGTCGAGCATCGGCAGGCAGGCAGCGGACACAACATGAGTGTGGGGTTCGCGGCGGCCGAGTATCACCGCGGTGTGGTGGCGTTCGTCGAGGAATGCGCAGCAGGCGAGTAGCGACGGTCACCAGGGTGTCGGTGCGTCCTGTCGTCGACGGGCGCGTGCCCTGTCGATTCGACGGTCGAGTTCCTCGCGCAGAATGTCGTTGGTAGCGGGCACTACTCGCGTATCGGTGCCCGGGGAGAACATGTAGCGACCGTCGTCGACGACATCGAACCAGCCGATATCCGATTCCGTCGTGAGGCGACCGTGAGCGTTCGGAGCGAGCAGTCGGATGCTGCCCGCACCGGAGCGGTCGCGGAGAAGGAGACGACGCAACGCGCGCGGTTCACTCTCACCGATCTGCTGCCTCACCGATGTGGTGGCGGTCGGTTCGGTGAGTTCGCGGATGGAGGCGGCTCGGGCCTGCTCGTGTCCTCGGGGTGCAGCAGGTATCTGCGCGACGACGGCGCGGGCGAGGATGCTCGACTGGATTGGGACGATCTGGATGTCGCCGGAGGCATACTGGCGTGCGAGAACAGCGAATGCGCCTTCTTTCCCGCCCCTGACTCGAATGTCTGCGGTCCCCGCATTTCCGTACATCTCGACGGCGAGCTCTCCGGCCTGCAGGATCCGGATCGCGTGGTCGAGACGCGGATCGGCCAGTTGTCTGCGCCACTCGTCGGCGGCGTGCCGGTCGGCGTCGTATTCGTCCTCCCACATCGACGCCGACCGGTAGCGCAGGGGGAATGGAAACTCGTCGTTTCCCGCCGCAGTCCACAGCGACAGGAAACGGTCGGGGGTCACATGCCAGGTCACAGCGGGTCGACTCCTAGGACGGGCGGGGCGGTGTCGGGGATCGACCCGATGAGTTCGTTTCCGTGATCGTTCGTGACGAGATAACTCGCGACCTGTCGTGCTTCGTCGTTGCCGCGCTGCTGGCCGCCCATCATGCCGGGCATCATTCCCATCGGGCGCATCGAGCCGGCGCGAGCGGCGGCAGTTCCCTGTTGAGATGCGGCGGGTGCTGAGGTGCCGGTCGCGCCGACGCCTCCGGCAACGCCGGGGCCGAGTGCAGAGCCGCTCCCGGCTCCGCCCACGCCGCCTCCGCTCGAGCCTGAGCCGCCACCGCCATAACCTCCGGTTCCGTACGTCCCGCTCCCGGGCATACCGGAGCTGGCAGTCGAAGAACCATACGGTTGACCTGTGGTGCTTCCGGGGAGGGTCGAAGTCGGGGCCGTCGAGGTCGGTGACGTGCGGACCGATTCCGAGTCCGGCGAACCTGCCGCCCCGGTTTCAGGAGACTGCGAGGCTCCGCTACGGGAAGAATCCGTCTCGGAACTGTCAGGTGTATTGCCGTCGGCTGCAGCCCCCGCAGATTCGGACGGTTGACCGCCCGCTACGCCGCTCCCGTTCGAGGCTGCCGCTGCGCTGTGGCCGCCACCGGATGCCGATGGGTTTCCGAAACTCGAGGGAACCGCGCTCGCGGCGCCGGCCCTGGTGGAGTCCTGGGGTGGAGGTAATACCGGAACTGCGGATCCGGAATCGCGGTAGTACGGCTTGTAGAGCGACTCCATGACGCGAATCGCCTGCTGACGCGCGGCCTCCTCCTGGCGCTCCCGGTCGGCGGCGGCGATGGGACTCACCAGGTCCATCGGCATCGGGACAGAGATCGACGGGGGAGTGACCGACGTCTTCACTCGCGCGCCCACATCCGCTGCGATCTGGAGTTTCTGCGACACCGCGAGCGACGCATCGCTCAACCGCTGGGCGGAGGTACCGAACAGTTCCGTCGACGACGACGCCGCGTTCGCAGCGTCGCCTTCCCAATGCTGGGCGATCTTGTCGCGGATCATGGCGGTGGCCACGGAGACCGTGAAGCTGAATACCGTTCCGAGCTTTTGCCATTCATTCGCCAGCGTGGTCATCGCGAGAGGACTGATCGTCTGGCTGAGCTGATAGATCGCGGCGTGATCCATGCCGTGGAAGTTCTCGAACTGCGCGATGTAATCGGGGTCGACACCGCTGTCCACTCGCCCCGCCAATTCATCGTGGCGGGCCTGTCGACGCGCGACCGACTCCGGCGGCACGGGCCCCAACAGTGGGTAGAGGAGTTCCTGGATCGGGTTGTCGGTGTCGGACATCGTCACAACTCCTGTTCGATGGTGGCGAGTTGGCGGGCCCAGTCGAATTCTGCGTCGAGGAAGGCTTCGCCGCCGGAAGCGAAGGCGTCGCGAAGATTGGTGAAGGCGACGATGAACTGGTCGACGCGCTCCCTCGCCGATTCGGGAGTGCCTGCGCCCTTGCGGGCGAAGCCTGCGGCGAGTTGTCTGGCGGACTCGAACTCGCCGAATCCCTCAGCTCGGCCGAGGTTCTTCGTAACCTCGGCTGCCTTGTCGAGTTCGGCGAGCACGGTGTCGCAGATCGCGAGGATCTCCTCGATGACATGGGGTTCGAGGCGGACGAATTCACTCACTGCGGCTTCTTCCCAGGATTGTCGTCGACGAAAGGTTCGAACAGTGCGACCGTGTCGGCCAGACCGCCGCAGCGTTCGTCGAATGTGAGCGTGCGGGTGTGATCGGCGTGGTAGAGACGGTCGAAGATGATGATGCCGAAGTCGGTCTGCAGCGTGATCGCGCATGAGTTGTCCGGTTTGGGGTCGTACTCCAGTAGCGCGCGGCGTCCGTTGACAGTTGTTTCGCTCGCGACGTCGCCTACTTTGGCGAGTTCTTCGTCGATGCTGACGTTTCCGGAGAGGATGTTGAGTCCGTAGGAACGGATTACTCCCGGAACCTTGACTGGTGCTCGGTAGGTGCAGACCATGAAGGTGTACTGCTCCATCAGATAGTCGGCTATGTCTTTTGTGCGCGGGTCGTAACCGGCGTCGACGAGGACGTCGTCGGGGATGTCGAGGCAGGGGTCGAAGGTGATGTCGGGTCGGCCGGACTCATCGGTGAGTCGTGGCGGGCGGGTGGTCGGCGTCGTCGGTGCCGGTTCCTCGGCCGCGACCGGTGTCGTATCGCTCGTGGTGGTGCAGCCGCTGAAAAGAACACCCGCGATGATGAGCGCCGCCCCCACCCTTGCGGTGTTCAGAAGACGTGGATATGTCATTGCCAAGGATCCCCCCGATCCGTTCGGTCGCGCAGATATTAACGCAGATCCGGGCACGCGTCCGAGCCAGTGCCTCCGCTGCGGAGCTTTCCTCCGCTCACATGGGTTTCCGTTGCCTCATGACCCACGGAAACCCGGACAACGCGAGGAAAGTTTCGCGCGCGGCACTGGGACTTGTATCACAATTGGCTGTTAGGTCATCCGGCAGACAATTGGGTAACCACTGATCACGGCACCGTGTGCCCCGACCCATAGAGGAAGTGCGGCTCGTGAGTACTCCCACCTCGACCGACAGCCCGGAATCCGCCGCCGAGCGGCACCTGTCTGCAGCAGTGAAGGCCGCGGCTCAGGTCGCCGACATTCCCGCGTCGGTGACGCCGCGCCCGATCAAACGTGTCGCGGTGATCGGCGCAGGCACCATGGGCTCCGGCATCGCCATGGCATTCGCCAATGGAGGTCTGTCTGTCGCGTTGATCGAGCAGAGCCCGGAGGCGCTGGACCGGGGGATCGGCACGGTTCGGAAGAACTACGAGTCGTCGGCAGCCAAAGGCAAGATCACCGCTGAACAGGCGCAGGAGCGCGCGGCGTTGATCGAACCGCACCTCGACTTCTCGGCAGCCTCCGACGCAGATCTCGTCATCGAAGCCGTGTTCGAGGACATGGGCGTCAAGAAGGACGTGTTCGGCAAGCTCGACGCACTGTGCAAGACGGGGGCGATCCTCGCGTCAAACACCTCGCGCCTCGACCTCGATGAGATCGCGCGCAGCACCTCACGCCCGCACGACGTGATCGGGTTGCATTTCTTCAGCCCGGCGCATGTCATGAAGCTCGTCGAGGTGGTGCGCGGCGAGGCGACCGCCGACGATGTCGTCGTCACGTCCATGGCGCTGGCACAGTCGATCGGCAAGGTTCCGGTGCTGGCCAAGGTCTGCGAAGGTTTCATCGGCAACCGCATGCTCACCCCGTACCGTCGTGAGGCCGACTTCCTCCTGGAAGAGGGGGCGACGCCGCAGCAGGTCGACGCTGCACTGAAGGAATTCGGGCTTGCGATGGGGCCGTTCGCCATGGCGGATCTGGCGGGCAACGATATCTCGTGGGCGGCGCGTAAGCGGCTGGCGCCGACCCGTCCGAAGGATCTTCGCTACTCGCGGGTGGCCGATACTCTCTGCGAGGCAGGACGGTTCGGCCAGAAGACCGGATCCGGTTACTACACGTACGACGAGGGAAGCCGCACCCCGGTTCCGGATCCGGCGGTGGACGAGATCATCCGCACGTGCGCGGCAGAGGACGGTATCGAACGTCGCACCATCACCGACGAGGAGATCGTCGACCGTTGCATGCTCGCACTGGTGAACGAGGGGGCGGCCCTGCTCGGTGAGGGTATCGCCCAGCGGGCGTCGGATATCGACGTCGTCTACACCAACGGGTACGGATTCCCGAAGCGCCGTGGTGGTCCGATGCACTACGCGGAAACGGTCGGACTCGACGTGGTGTTGCGGAAGATCCGGGAGTTCGAGTCCGCTCACGGTCGAGTGTGGGCCCCGGCGCCGCTGCTCGTCGAGCGCGTCGAGGGCGGGCACACCACCTTCTCCGGTTAGGCACACAACATGACTGTCGGTGTATCGAAATTTCGGTACACCGACAGTCCCGTCCGGGTAGGGCGCGGTCCGTAGACTGACAGCACGCGGGCGCCGAACGAGATTCCGGCGTCCGACTCCCGATGGGGAGGGGCAATGCGGACACGCACACGGTCGGCGATCGTCGTCGCGGTGGCACTGGTGGTGCTGCTTGCTTTCGTGCCGCCGATGGTGCGGGCCTATACGGATTGGCTGTGGTTCGGCGAGGTCGGCTACCGCGGGGTCTGGACCAGGGTGTTCATCACCCGGTGGGTGTTGTTCTTCGTCATCGGAGCGCTGGTCGGTGGTGCGGTGTTCCTCGGGATGAGGGTGGCATTCCGGGCCAGACCACTTTTCCCGTCCGCGCGCAGCGGAGACCCCCTCGAGCCGTATCGACGGGTGGTGCTGCAGCGGGGCCGTCTGTTCGGCGTAGGCATTCCGGTGATGTTCGGATTGCTTGCCGGGCTGATCGCGCAAGGGAATTGGGCGACCGTTCAGTTGTTCCTCCATGGTGGAGCATTCGATTCCGTCGATCCTGAGTTCGGGCTCGACGTCGGCTTCTTCGTATTCGACCTGCCGTTCTACCGGTGGGTGCTCAGCTGGTTGTTCGTGGCGGTGTTCTTCGCGGGAATCGCGAATGTCGCCACCAACTACCTGTTCGGCGGGATCACCGTCGGCGGCAAGATGCGAAACGTCTTCTCGTCCTCGGCGTTGATTCAGATCGCCGTCCTGGCCGGAATGTTCGTGTTGCTCAAGGCGCTCGCATACTGGCTCGACCGCTACGCGCTCGTGTCGTCGGGACATCGGGAGCCCGCTTTCACCGGCGCCGGATACACCGACATCAACGCGGTGCTTCCTGCGAAGTTCATCCTCTGCGCCATCGCGTTGCTGTGCGCGGTGGCATGTTTCGCTGTGATCCGACTCCGCGATCTGCGGATCCCGCTGCTGTCCTTGGGATTGCTGTTCCTGTCGTCGATCCTGGTCGGCGGGATCTGGCCGTTGGTGGTCGAACAACTCTCGGTTCGGCCGAACGCGGCCGTGCGCGAAGCCCCCTACATCGAACGGGGCATCGAGGCGACGCGGCAGGCATACCGGGTAGGTGACGAGACCGTCGAGTACGTCCCGTACGGGGGTATCGGCACCACGCCGCCCGAGGACACCCCCGCCGACGTCACGACCATCGCGAATATTCGCCTCCTCGACCCCGACGTCCTGTCGCGCACGTTCACGCAGCAACAGCAGCTGAAGAACTTCTACGAGTTCCCCGAGAACCTCGATCTCGACCGCTACCGGATCGACGGGGAGCTACGCGACTTCGTCGTCGGAGTACGTGAACTCTCGCCCGAGCGGCTCACCGGCAACCAGACCCACTGGGTCAACCAGCACACCGTCTACACCCACGGCAACGGGTTCGTGGCGGCACCGGCCAATCGCGTCAACGCGGCGGTGCGGGATGCGACCGATGGCGCGTCGAGCAGCGACAGCGGGTACCCGCTCTATACGGTCAGCGACATAGCGACGCACGGCACCGAGCAGTTGATCCCGGTCGAGCAACCGCGCGTGTACTTCGGCGAGGTGCTCGGACAGTCCGGGCAGGAGTATGTGATCGTGGGCGCCGCACCGGGTGAGGCGCCGCGTGAATACGACACCGACACCTCGTCGTTCACCTACGACGGTGAGGGCGGCGTCTCGATCGGGAACTGGTTCGACCGCCTTGCGTTCTCGGCTCGGTACGGAGAACGCAACATCATCTTCTCCAGTGAGATCGGTTCGGCATCGAAGATTCTCTTCCACCGCGACCCGGCGGAGCGGGTGAATATGGTGGCACCCTGGCTCGAGACGGACACGAACCCGTACCCGGCGGTGGTGAACGGCCGGATCGTGTGGATCGTCGACGGATACACCACGGTCGACGGCTATCCGTATTCGCAGCGCAGCACGCTTCCCGAGCCGGACGCGTTGCGCTCTCAGGAGATCAACTACATGCGGAATTCAGTGAAGGCCACCGTCGATGCCTACGACGGCACCGTCACGCTCTACCAGGTGGACTCCACCGATCCTGTTCTGCAGACGTGGATGCGCGTGTTCCCCGGTACCGTCCGGCCCGAGAGCGACGTGCCCGACGGACTGCGTGCCCACTTCCGGTACCCCGAAGATCTGTTCCGGGTGCAGCGGGAGATTCTGGCGCGCTATCACGTCGACGATCCTCTGGAGTTCTTCACCACCAACGCATTCTGGTCTGTGCCGAGCGACCCCACCGTCGACACGAATCCGAATCAGCCGCCGTACTACGTGCTCGTCGGTGACGAGGAGACCGCGCAGCCGTCGTTCCGGTTGGCGGGGGCGATGGTCGGATTCCATCGAGAGTTCCTGTCCGCCTACATTTCCGCGCGCTCCGACCCGGAGGGATACGGGAAGATCACGGTGCTCGAACTACCGACCGACAGTCTCACCCAGGGCCCGCAGCAAACGCAGAACTCGATGATCTCCGATACCCGCGTCGCGTCGGAGCGCACACTGCTCGAGCGGTCGAACCGCATCCACTACGGCAATCTGCTGACGCTGCCGATCGCCGACGGCGGGTTGCTCTACGTCGAACCGCTGTACACCGAGCGGATGTCCGCGGCGACCGACGGATCGACCTTCCCGCAGTTGGCCCGCGTGCTGGTGAGTTATCGCGACCCGCAGACGGGCGGGGTGCTCGTCGGTTATGCCCCGACACTGGCGGAAGCGCTCGACCAGGTGCTCGGTGGCGGTGCAGGCAGCGCAGCGACGCCGCCGGGTGGCGATGCAGCGACGCCGGCCGAGGAAGCGCCGCCGCCGGCCGAGGGGCCCGCACCCGCCGTGAATCCGGACGCCGCGGCTGCCGCACAGGACCTTCAGGTGGCACTCGAGGAGCTGAGGGCTGCGCAACGCGAGGGCGATTTCCGCACATTGGGCGCCGCACTCGACCGGCTACAGGGGGCGGTCGACGCCTACGTCGCCGCGACTGGAGGTCAGTGAACCGCCCCGACCAGACGCAACGCGAGATCGGCGTAGAGGGCGCTGATCGTCTCCGGATCGCTGTATCGACCGGACGGGTACCAGCGGCAGATGTCGACGCACAGCGACATGAGTGCGAGGGTGACGCCTTCGGCGTCGGGCACCGTGAATTCGCCCGACGCGATACCGAGGTCGACGACGTCGCGAACCACCTTGGTGGTCTCTCGGCGTAGTCCCTTGATGACGCGGTAGTGGTCGGGTTCGAGCGCGGTCAGCTCGTACTGGATGACGCGCGCGCGGCGATGGTTCTGGGCCTGCCACTGCGCGAAGAGCCGGATGATCGAGGTGAGGCGCGTAGTTGCGTCGGCATCGAGTGGATCGGCGTCGCGCACGACCCGCAGTGCGAAGTCGTGGCCCTCGTACGCGATGGCGTAGAGGAGCTCTTCCTTGGATTTGTAGTGCGGGTACATCGCGGCCGGACTCAGGTCGAGGCGCGCGGCGATCTGCCGGGTGGTGGTGCTGCCGTAGCCGTTCTCCGCGAACGCTTCGATCGCGGCCTCCCGCATGCGCGCGGCGGCCTTGGAGCTGCTGATCACGGTGTTCTCGGGTGCGCTCACGGAGTCCTTCCTCGGTCTGGTTGACAAGCAAACCACAGAGCCGTTTAATAAGCGAACGCTTAGAATCTAAGCGATTGCTTATCTAAGAGGAGCAGTTGAATGCGACGCACCCTGTACGGCCCCGACCACGAAGCGTTCCGCGAGTCCGTCCGCGAGTTCGTGAATCGGTTCGTACTTTCCCGTGCCGAAGAGCTCATCGAGCGACACGAGATCCCGCGCGACATCTGGATCGAGGCAGGTAAGGCCGGAATCCTCGGGCTCGAGATCCCCGAGCGTTTCGGCGGCAGCGAGGCAGGCGACTACCGCTTCAACGCGGTCGTCGCCGAAGAGATGGCCCGCGCGAACATGGCGCTGTCGTCGTCGATCGGCATCCACTCCGACATCACCGTCCCGTACATCGTGCATCTCGGTAACGACGAGCAGCGCGAACGCTGGCTCCCCAAGTGTGCGACGGGTGAGCTCATCTGCGCCATCGCGATGACCGAACCGTCCGGCGGATCCGACCTCGCGAACCTCAAGACCACCGCGGTGCGCGACGGCGACGACTGGATCCTCAACGGTGCCAAGACGTTCATCACCAACGGCTACAACTGCGACCTCGTGGTCGTGGCGGCCCGAACCGACCCGAGCAAGGGCGCGAAGGGCATCTCGCTGTTCGTCGTCGAGCGCGGCATGAAGGGCTTCGAGAACGGCCGCAAGCTCGACAAGGTGGGCCAGCCCGAAGCCGACACCGCCGAGCTGTTCTTCGAGAACGTGCGCGTCCCGCACGCCAACCTCCTCGGCGATGAGGGAATGGGCTTCATCTCGATGATGAAGCTGCTGCCGCAGGAACGCCTCGGCTCGGCGGTCAACAACGTGCACCACGCCAAGCAGATCCTGCTCGAGACCATCGAGTACGCGAAGGAGCGTAAGGCGTTCGGCAAGGCCATCGGCACCATGCAGTACAACAAGTTCCTGCTCGCCGAACTCGTCACGAAGATCGAGGTCGCGGAGGCGTACGTCGATCAGGCCGTGGAGGCCCACGCAGACGGCGAGCTGACCGCGGTGGATGCCGCGAAGGCGAAGTGGTGGAGCGCACAATCCCAGTCAGAGGTATTGGACGCGTGCGTGCAGATCCACGGCGGCTACGGTTTCATGAACGAATATCGTGTGGCCCGCGCCTGGAAGGACGCTCGCGTGACGAAGATCTGGGCGGGAACCAACGAGATCATGAAGGAACTGATCGGCCGCGACCTGGGCCTCTAGCCCGGTATCGACAACCAACGAGGAGCATGTCATGCCCGAAGCTGTGATCGTGTCCGCCGTCCGCTCGCCCATCGGGCGCGCCATGAAGGGCTCGCTCAAGACCGTCCGCCCCGACGATCTGGCGACGCAGATGGTGGCCGCCGCGCTGGCGAAGGTCCCCGAGCTCGACCCCACCGAGATCGACGACCTCATGCTCGGCTGCGGTCAGCCTGCCGGCCAGTCGGGCTTCAACATCGCCCGCGTCGTCGCCGTGCAGCTGGGCTACGACTACCTGCCCGGCGTGACCGTCAACCGGTACTGCTCCTCGTCGCTGCAGACCACTCGCATGGCGCTGCACGCGATCAAGGCCGGCGAGGGTGACGTGTTCATCTCCGCGGGCGTCGAGTCCGTATCGAGCTTCGTCACCGGCAACGCCGACGGCCTGCCCGACACGAAGAACCCGCTCTTCGACGACGCACAGGCGCGCAGCGCCAAGCTCGCCGAGGGCGGCACCGCCTGGACCGACCCCCGCGCCGAGGGTCTGCTTCCCGACGTGTACCTCGGGATGGGCCAGACCGCCGAGAACGTCGCCTCGTTCACCGGCATCTCCCGTGAAGACCAGGACCGCTGGGGTGTCCGCTCGCACAACCGCGCCGAGGAAGCCATCAAGTCGGGCTTCTTCGAGCGGGAGATCACCCCGGTCACGCTCGCCGACGGCACCGTCGTGTCCACCGATGACGGCCCGCGTCCCGGCACCACGTACGAGGCCGTCAGCCAGCTCAAGCCGGTGTTCCGTCCCGACGGCACTATCACCGCAGGCAACGCGTGCCCCCTCAACGACGGAGCCGCCGCGCTGGTGATCATGTCCGACACCAAGGCCAAGGCACTCGGTCTGACGCCGCTCGCGCGCATCGTGTCGACCGGCGTGTCGGGTCTGTCGCCCGAGATCATGGGCCTCGGCCCGATCGAGGCGACCAAGAAGGCGCTGGGCAAGGCGGGGATGGGTATCTCCGATATCGACCTGTTCGAGATCAACGAGGCGTTCGCCGTGCAGGTGATCGGCTCCGCTCGCGAACTGGGCATCGACGAGGACAAGCTCAACGTCTCCGGCGGCGCGATCGCACTCGGCCACCCGTTCGGCATGACGGGAGCGCGGATCACGAATACGCTTCTGAACAACCTCCGGACCCATGACAAGCAGTTCGGTGTCGAGACGATGTGTGTCGGCGGCGGCCAGGGCATGGCAATGGTGCTCGAGCGCCTGAACTGATCCGAGCCATAGGTTCGGGCTAAGTCACCGTTAGGCCGCATGTCTGAAAAGGCATGCGGCCTAACGTGTTTCATGGGCATTTTGCTTTGTAATTGAACCGTACATGAGCTATACAGTGTGTAGCCCCGCCATAAGAGGAGATCGCTGCATGTCCGTACTCGACAGGTTCCGCCTCGACGACCGCGTCGCGATCGTCACGGGCGCCTCGTCCGGGCTCGGTGTCGCGTTTGCGCAGGCCCTCGCGGAAGCGGGCGCCGACGTGGTGCTCGCGGCCCGCCGCGTCGACCGACTCGAACAGACCGCAGAACTCGTCCGCGCGGCGGGACGACGGGCCGTCACCGTCGAAACCGACATCGCGGATCCCGATCAAGCGCAGCACATGGTCGATGTGGCAGTCGAACAACTCGGCAAGGTCGACATCCTCATCAACAATGCCGGGATCGGCACCGCGGTGCCTGCCACCAAGGAGACCCCCGATGAGTTCCGGCGGGTCATCGACATCAACCTGAACGGGTCATACTGGGCGGCGCAGGCCGCCGGTCGGGTGATGCAGCCCGGTAGCTCGATCCTCAACATCTCGTCGGTCCTCGGCCTGACCACCGCGCGTCTGCCGCAGGCCGCGTACGCGGCGAGCAAGGCCGCGATCATCGGGCTCACCCGCGACCTCGCTCAGCAGTGGGGCGCACGCAAGGGTATTCGCGTCAATGCGATCGCGCCGGGGTTCTTCGAGACCGAGATGACCGATGACTACCTGCCCGGTTATCTCGACAGCATGAAACCGCGCATCGTCCTGGGTCGCACCGGCGACCCGGCAGAAATTGCCGCCACCGCAGTGTGGTTGGTATCCGAGGCGGCCGGGTATGTCACCGGCCAGACCATCGCGGTCGACGGTGGCCTCACCATCAACTGACCGCACCACTTCACGGAGGTTCGTAGTGAGCTCAACAGTCCGCACCGCCATCGTCACCGGAGCCGCACGCGGTATCGGTGCCGCCGTCGCCCAGCGTCTGGCCGCAGACGGCATGCAGGTCGCCGTCCTCGACCTCGACGCCGCAGCGTGCGCCGACACCGTCTCCGCCATCGAGGCAGCGGGCGGCAAGGCACTTGCCGTCGGCGCGAACGTCGCCGACGAGGCCTCCGTGGCCGCCGCTGTGGAGAAGGTCGCCGAGGAACTGGGCGACCCCACGGTGCTGATCAACAACGCGGGCATCACGCGCGACAACCTGCTGTTCAAGATGACCGTCGAAGACTGGGACGCCGTGATGAGCGTGCACCTGCGCGGCGCATTCCTCATGGCGCGGGCGACTCAGAAGTACATGGTGGACAACAAGTTCGGCCGCATCGTCAACCTGTCGAGCACCTCGGCGCAGGGTAACCGCGGCCAGGTCAACTACTCCGCGGCCAAGGCGGGCATGCAGGGCTTCACCAAGACCCTCGCCGTCGAACTGGGCAAGTTCGGTGTCACCGCCAACGCGATCGCTCCGGGCTTCATCGCGACCGAGATGACTGCCGCGACCGCGGAGCGCGTCGGCGCGTCGTTCGAGGATTACAAGGCCGCTGCCGCCTCGCAGATCCCCGTCGCGCGGGTCGGCGAGCCCGACGACATCGCCCACACCGCATCGTTCCTCGCCTCCGAGGGCGCGGGCTTCGTCTCCGGCCAGGTCATCTACGTTGCCGGTGGTCCGAAGGACTGAGCTGGTTCGACCCGCAGCGCCGCGGTTCCCGAATGGGGACCGCGGCGCTGTCGTATTGGGTGCCCCGGTGAGCATTCGATGACGAATGGTGGAAAGCAAGGACGGTCCTGTCCGGCCGATCTACTATTCGACACGACCCGATGGGGGTCATTCACGAGGGGGGTTCCGACGATGAGTGCTCCAACGATCCATGTTCGCAAGGACGTCTGGAAGCTGGATGCTTCCGATCGGACTCTGCAGTGGTACGCGAAGGCCGTCGAGGTGATGCAGGCGCGTCCGGCGACCGACCCGACCAGCTGGGCGTATCAAGCAGCGATCCACGGCACCGATGCCGACCGCCCGCCGTCGCTGTCCAACAGCTGTATGCACGGCACCTGGTACTTCCTGAGTTGGCACCGCATGTACGTGTATCGGTTCGAGCAGATTGCGCGTGCCGCCGTCGTCGAAGCGGGTGGACCGCAGGAGTGGGCACTGCCGTACTGGAACTACGGGATCGAAGGCGAATCAGCCACACTTCATCCCGCGTTCCGACAGCCGACGGTCGATGGTCGGCCGAATCCGCTGTATGTGGCGCGGCGAAACCCACCCGTCAACGACGGGGTCGAGCTGCCGTCACAGATCACTTCGGCCGAGCAGGCGCTCGCGCGCCAGTTCTTTACCGGAAGTACCGAGTTCGGCGGCGGGATAACGGATGCCGACGGACGATTCTTCGCCGAGACGGGGCAGCTGGAAGCGACGCCGCACAACGTCATCCACGTCGCGGTCGGCGGGCGATCCGGTTGGATGTCCAACCCGGAGACCGCAGCGCTCGATCCCATCTTCTGGCTCCACCACGCGAACATCGACCGACTGTGGGCCCTGTGGGATTCGAACGGTCACAAGGCGCCGGAAGACCTGAGATGGATCGACCAGCAATTCGAGTTGTTCGACGTTGACGGCAACACTGTGACACAGCGGTGCGGCGATGTGACCGACACCGTCGAGCAGCTCGGCTACGGATACGATGGCCTCCCCAGCAGGCAACCGGAGCGACGAGCGGAGGCGCAGGTGTCCGAAGGGGGCGAACCCGAATTCGTCGGGGCCAGCGAGAGCGCGGTCGTTCTGACCGGCCGGGCAACCGAACCTGTCGTCGTGGACGTCGATCAGCGTGCGCAACAATCCTTCCGGCGCGCCACCGGTGAGACGTCTCCCCGGATTCAGTTGAGTGTGGAAAATATCGAGGGAGAGCAGAATCCCGGCACGATCTACGCGATCTACGTACACCTCCCGGAGGATCCGAGCGACGAGCACTACGTCGGCAACCTGTCGTTCTTCGGGATCGAACGCGCTATGCATCCTCGGGGCGACGAACCCGGACACGGCATGCGGGTGGCTGTGGACATCACCGATGTGGCACGCCGAATGGGAGTGGGGTCGTCGGAAGAAGCTGCTCGATTCGCCGTGACCTTCCGGCCGATCGAAGTCGGTTCTGCAGGCGATACCGGCTCGGCGAGAAGGGAAGCGCTCCCGGAAGTCACAATCGGCCGGATCAGCATCTCCTACACGGCATGAGCTTCGCGGCGGTCGCGTGGCCTGTCCCTCGGGCGTGGGCGAGTCGTCAGAAGAATCCGATCACGCTGCCGGCGGCGGTGGTCGTGGGCGCAGCATGGATCGGCCTCGCGCTGTTCGGACACGAGCTGCACCAGGGCTTGTCGGACGAGCATCACGGGCCGGCTTCGTTCGTGAGTCCCGTTGTGAGAGCGGCGGCGTGGGCGCTCATGATCGTAGCGATGATGGGGCCTGTCGTGCTGTCCGCGGTCACGTTCCTCCGCGCCAATACCCTGTCCTGGAGACGGGGTCGCGCAACTGTCCAGTTTCTTCTCGTCTACGTGTTGATGTGGATGACCGTTGCTGTGCCTGCGTGGATGCTCGAGGCAGAGGTGAACCGGGTCGATTCCCCGTATCGCCCCGTCGTCGCTGCCGGGGCGCTGCTGGTGGCAGCAGGGTGGCAGACGACCGGCCTCAAACACCTCGCGCTCGACGACTGCCACCGGCCGCACACGCTGCCACCGCGAGGGTGGCGTGCGATGAAGGGCGTCGGCAGTTTTGCTGTCCGCCATGCCTGGGCCTGTATCCGGACGTGCGCGCCGCTCATGCTGGCGGTGGCGGTGGCCGCCGCGAGCATCCCCGCCGCGCACCTCCCCATCATGGCAGCTGCGGCGGGCGGCATGGTCTTCGAACGTCGTTCGCGTCATCCTCGGAAAGCTGCGCGGATGGTCGCGATCGCCCTCGTCATCACCGCAACCGCATGCCTTCTGTTGGCAGGTGGTTCGGACTGACATCGGGCGCGAGGACATCGCTCATATCGTCCTCGCGCCATTCGGAGATCAGACGGTGGAAGGCGACCGGGCCCGGCGCGAATCAGCATTTCGAAATTCAATTCTCATGCGAGCAGATTTTCCGCCAGATCTCGGCGGCTGCGGTCTGCGCGGACGACATCATTCGTCTGTCGCGTACGCGGTCGGCCGGACCGAATACCGACAGAGCTGCGGCATCGGTCCCGCCGATCTGCCCGATGGGAACGGCGACGCAACTGAAGCCCTTCAAGCACCGCTCCGGGTCGTAGGCCAGTCGCAATTCCCGGACGCGTGCGATCTCGGGCGACTCCGCGTCGGGAGGGTCGCCGATGGCCAGGAGCGCCTTGCCGATCGTCGACGACATGACGGGAAGCCGGTCGCCGACCCGCGACCGCACCAGCGGGGCCGACTCGCCGCCGATCTTCGCGAGATAGACGGCCTCGGATCCGTCGCGAACGCCGAGATGGACGACGCATCCGGTCAGCTTATGCAGTCGTCGCAAGCTGGGCAGGGCAGCGCGGCGCAGGGCATTCTGCTGCGCAGCCGCCGCGCCCAGCTCGATCATCCGCATGCCCAGTTGGTAGTCCATGCCCTCGCGATACACCCAACGGAGCGCGACGAGCTGCTCCAGCGCGCGGTGCACCGAGGTGCGGGGGAGCCCGGTGGCGGTGACGATCTGCGACAGGTTCAGCCGGTCGGCGCCCTCGAATACGTCGAGAATCACCGCCGCACGCTGCAACGTTCCGGTCGGTCCCTCCATCCGGTCTCCTTCCTTCGCCGCTGCACATGGGTAACACGTGACTGTGTGCGTCGAGGCAATTCTTCCGCTTACCGGAATCGGTGCTGTCGTCCTGGACGTGAAGTGCTGTGTACTGCGTCCATGCCGAATCCCTCCTGTATGACTCCCGGCGCGATGTTGGCAGGTCGTCGCGCTGTGGTGACCGGCGGCGCCGCGGGGATCGGCGCTGCGATTGCGAAGTCGTTCGCAGCCCACGGTGCCGATGTGCTCGTCGCGGATATCGATCCGATCGGCGCGCTCGAGTTCGACCCGGCTGCCGGTGGGGCGGTCAGTTCTGTCGAATGGGATGTGCGTGCAGAGTCGGTCCCGGCAGCGCTCGTCGAACACCGGCCGGACGTACTGGTCAACAACGTCGGCCACTATCTGCAGCCGCCGCACGCCTTTGCCACCAATTCGCCGAATCTGTGGGGAGACCTACATGAGATCAACTTCGCGCACGTCCTGCGTCTGACGCAGGCGTTGCTGCCGGGCATGACCGAACGTGGTCGCGGCTCGATCATCAACCTGACCACCGTCGAATCTCATCGGGCGATCCCCGGTCACACCGTGTACTCCGCATACAAGGCGGCCTTGACGCAGTTCACCCGATCGCTGGCCGCGGAGGTCGGGCCTGCCGGTATTCGGGTCAACGCGGTCGCTCCCGACCTCATCGAGACGGTGCAGGTGCCCTACGCGGCGCTCGTGCCCGACGAGGATCTGCCGCTGTGGCCGCACTGGTCGCCGCTCGGCGGTCCCGGGCAACCCGAGGACGTCGCGGGGGTTGCGTTGTTCCTCGCCTCCGACCTGTCCAGGTTCGTCACCGGAGGCACCATCCACGTCGACGGTGGCACGCATTCGTCCGGCGGATGGGTACCCCGTCATTCCGGTGGTTGGACGAACCGACCGCGCAATCCCTGATCCGCACAATTGGAAGAGGTATCTCCATGAAGATTCTGGTTATCGGCGGCACCGGCATGATCGGTGCGCACGCTGCCCTCCACCTGCGCGACCACGGCGACGACGTGACCGTGGCGGGTCGCGGCCCGATCGCCGACGATTCGCTCGTGGCCGGTTTCCCGCTCCTTACCGGTGATTACACGGTGCCGACCTTCACCCGCGAACAACTGTCGGGATTCGACGCCGTGGTGTTCGCTGCCGGTCAGGACCCGCGACACAAGCCGCGCGAGGACGACGACGAGCTGAAGTTCTGGGAGACCACACAAAGTGTGGGTGTGCCACGCTTCGCCCAACTCGCCAAGGACGCGGGCGTCGGGCGGTTCGTGCAGGTCGGAAGCTACTACCACCAGGTCCGCCCGGACATCGCCGAGACCAACCCGTACGTCGCGGCCCGCAAGGCGGCCGACGAGGGTGCCCGCGCGCTCGCCGACGAGTCGTTCAACGTCTGCACGCTCAATCCGCCGTCGATCCTCGGTGTCGTGCCGGGGACCTCCACCCGCCGCTACCGGAAGATGGTCTCGTGGGCCGCGGGCAACGAGCCGCAGATCCCCGATTTCGCTCCTCCCGGCGGCACCAACTACCTGTCGGCGCGTTCGCTCGCGCAGGCCATCCGAGGCGCGGTGCACCACGGCGAGTCGGGGAAGGCCTACCTGATCGGCGACGAGAACCTCACGTACCAGCGGTTCTTTCAGATCATGGTCGACGCCGCCGGCGGGAACCGCGAGATCGCGGTGAAAGACGAGTCGCACCCGCTACTTTCGGATGCCGCGATCGTCCAGGGACGCGGCAACACACTGGCATACGAGCCGGATGCCGACGAGGCGCGGCTGCTGGGTTACGACCGCAACGACTGCACGCGAGCGGTCGAAGCGATGGTCGAGGCTGTCGTCGCGGCGACTTCGCGCAGCTGACCACGATCCGATAGCCGGTTTACATGCCCGGGTAGGTCAGCTTTCCTACGGACCTACCCGGACGCAATCGGGAAGGCCCTGTCAGCGCGGCGCGGTGCGGTGTGCGGTCCGTGCGGCATCGACCAATGCTTCCGCTGCTCGAGCTGCGCGTTTGGCATCGTCACTGCTGGCAGGTGAGTGGGTATAGCCGGCCTTCGTTTTCAATGAGAGCAGTAGGCGTAAATGCTTCTCCAAAGACTTGTCAGCGGACCCGAGAAGCGCTGCGGCTTCGGTGTGATTGTCGGACCTGACTTGGCTCACTTCAGACCGCAAATCTTGATCGCAGTGCTGTGACCAGGCCCTTCTTGTTCATGAACGACCGATTTCACGCACTAACCG
>NZ_JBHWWZ010000014.1:0-104773 GCF_042730275.1 Rhodococcus sp. NPDC060086 | reverse complement strand
AAGACGTGTGCTTGCATGCGCGGACCCGGTGAAGCAGGAACCCGCTGAACAGATCTTGCCGGATGGTGAGGCTGCGTAGGAATCCTCCGTGTTCATGCGGGGGAGGAAGTCAACTCGACTCCGCGCATAGCGAGAGCCAACCGATACAGATCGGGGGTTTCCTCAGTGACCGGCACGGTGATCTTCCCGGTCACCTGAAGTCCGTTGCGTTCGAGATGACGGCGGGCCCTGTCGAGCACCGCACGCAGTTCGTTGCTTCCGGCCCAGCTCATCTACTCTCCCCGGAATCCCATGCCGATCAGGCGAACTCGAACGCACCATCCACCGGCTGCGTCACCCGCCGCGTGCCCGGCGACCCCAACGCCGTCGCCAGATCCGACCCGTCGTGCTCGGCGAGCAACTCGCCACCGGACCACACCAGCAGCGTCGCCGCGACCGTGTGCTCCGCCACCGAATGCGACAGATCGTAGTGCGCACACCCCGGTACCCCACCGTAGGTGATCCACAGATCGAACCCGGTCATGAACAGGTCGAGGTCGAATTGCACACACAGGCCCAGCAACTCGCTGCGCCCGGTGTCGTCGACACCCGCGAACGCCTCATCGAGCGCCAGCAGCCGCGGCGCGTGCGGATCGGCGGAATCGAGCATCACGTGCGCCGCCGCGAACAACGGCAGATGCAGCGACACCGACTGCTCACCACCGGACAACGCCGAATGCCGCGCCGGCGTCAACCGGTCCTCACTGCCATCCGACCCGATGAGGCTGAACGAGAACACCCGCCACCGCCGGTAATCCAGCGTCGCCGCGAGGATCTCCGGATACGACCGCTCCGGATGAGCCGCCCGCTCCGCGCGGATCCGCGACGCGAAATGCGCCCGGATCCCCGCCAGATCCTCCGGCGACAACGCCGACGCATCCCGATCGAGCAGTTTGCACACCGCCCGCGCCCGCTCGTCCAGATGATCGGCGAGCACCCAGTGCACCCCGATCGTGTTTCCCGACGACATGTGCCGCTGCCGCATCTCGGTCCCCATCCGGCCGATCAGATCGCGGGCATCAACAGTGCGTTCGTGGATCTGCTGAGACAACCCGGTCAGCAGCGCATCCTCGAGGATGCGGCGCTCCGAATCGGTGAGCAACGCCTCCTGCTCCTGCCGCGCCCGCGCGATGCGCGCCGCGAACCGCCCGACCGAGGTGTAGCCCTGCTCGTCCTGCACCTGCACCACCGTCACCCCGTCGGGAGCATCCCAGGTCAGGCGATAGTCGCGTCCCCGCGCGAGTTCGGCATCGAAGTCCTGCAGCGCCGACGTCAACGCCGACCCCGTCGACTTGCGCGCAGATTCCCCGGCCGACACCGACTCCGTCGCGGTCTGGAGCGACCGGAACAACCCGGCCACCTCGACGGGCAGCACCTCGACGGGCAGCACCTCGACGGGTGGCACCTCGACGGCAGCGCCGTCGACGCCTGTAGTGTGCCGGATCCGGTAGACCACCTGATCGGCATCGAGCCACGCAGCCTCGCTCGCCGGCCACGTGTGCTCGCTCTGCACCTCGAGCAACGCCAACAGGTCGCGGTGCGCGAACGGCGCCAACTTACGGGCATCGACGTGACATTCCACCAGCGCCGACCGCAACGTCTGCTCCGCGGCCGTGTGTGCGGCCTCGGACTTGCCGATCTGCTCGAGTGTCGACTGGAACGCATGTCGAGCCGCGCGTTCGGCTGTTTTCGCCGACTCGATTCGACTCCGGGCCTCCTCGAGTTGCGCATCGATGCGCTCGGCGCTCGCGCCGATCGACTCCCGCAATGTCTCGAGCCGCTGCTGCTGATGTGCCAGCGACTCCGCAGCCTCGAGAGACTGTTCGGCGGCCTCGTCCGCCGCGACCCGCGCCTCGTCGTGCCGAGACTGTGCTTCCCGCAGACGTTCGGCTGTGTTCGCCTGATCACGCAGCGCCCGGAGCAGCGTCTGGCCCTGCGTCCGGAAATGCCGGATCGCAGCGTCGAGGCTGTCCAGCTCGACGGCGGTGAGCGGGCTGCGGTGCCGCGCCGCAGCCGCACGCAGCTGCTGTTCCTTGACCGACGCATCGGCGATCGCCTGATCGTGATCCCGGTCGGCCGCCGCCGCCGAGTCCTGCGCGGTACGCAACGCACCCGCACACTCGGTCACCTTCCGCAGCGCGGCGAGGACCGAGCCGGTGCGGGGAAGTGCCTTCACTGCCCGGTCGAGAGCCGTGAGACGGTCGCCGAGCGACTGCTCTTCCTCACGCAGGGTCTGCGCCTCCGCGCGGGATTCGGCAATGGTCGCTTCGAGTTCGGCGATGCGCCGCTGCCGTCGTCGTGCACGGGCCGTCGCCCCGATGAACTCCGCATGATCCTTGCTGTGACGACCGAGCTGCACACCCTGCCGATATCCGCCGCGCACATCCACCGCGACGCCACTGCCCGGCTCCGCCGTCAACGCGATCGACGCGAGTACCTCCGCGACCCGAGACTCAGGTACCGGCGTATCAGATTCGGGCACAAGAACATCCGACAGCGTGCGGCCGGTCGGTCGCTGCTCCGTCGGCAACGCCAGCAGCAGCTGCTCCGATTCGAGATCCGGGATTTCACCGGCGCCCCCGACGAGCCACCCGTCGAGCAGATTCGCCGCCTGCAACGCCGCCTCGACGCCCGCCGCATCCTCCGCCGACACATCGTCCCGGAATCGCACGAGCTGCCACAGCGGCGCGCCGTCCATATCCGCTCGGCTCCCGCAGCGCGCGGGAAACGGCGGGGGAGCGTCGTCCCGCTCGGCCGCCACCGCAGCACGCTCCTGCTCGAGCTCACCGATCCGCACCCCGAGCGCATCGATCTCGGAGACCGTCGCGCGCCGCCGGAACCGGATCTCCTCGACGACCGGGCCGGTGTGCTCGGCCAGCACCGCAGTCGGCGAGGTGGCGTCATCCTCACCGACCACACCGAACGCGGCATCGAGCGCCTCGAACACCGGTGTCGACAATCCCACGCCGGACAGGGTGTTCGTGTGCTCGGTCCACCAGCGCCGCAGCTCGTTCGCCGTCTCACTGCGGGCCAGTTCGACGACGGTCTCCGCTGCCTCCACCGCCGCCAGCGCCGTGTCGCGCTGACCGCGGCTGCGCGTCGCCGCCACCTCCGCTCGCGTACGCGCCGCAGCCGCCCCCTCGACCTTCGACAATGCGCTGCGCACCGCCCGCACGTCGGCGTCGCGTTCCTCGGCGTTCGCCTCGATCACCGCGACCAGCCGCTCCGTCCGATCGATGTGCTCCACACCCGACCATGCGATGGACGCATCCTCGGCCGCAGCCTGCATCGCATCTTCCGTGCGGCGCCGCGTCGACGTCGCGGCGGTCACGGCGTCCTCGGCACGAGTCTGCTCGCCGACCCGATCGGCCAACGCAGCCTGCGCCCGCGTCGCATTGTCGGTCTGCGCCGCGGTGGTGCGTTCCAGGTTCGCCACCACCGACGCGAGGTCGTCGAGCTGCTGCTTGCCCTCGTACGCGCTCGACCGCTGCAACGCATCGAGCGTGGTGCGGGCCTGCTCGTGCTCCCGCTCCGCACCGGCGAGCCGCTCCTCCGACTCGGCGCGTGCAGCCGTGGCCTCCTGCTGCGTGGTGGCGGCCTGCCGCAACGCGAGCACCGCGGCGTCGACGGCCTCGAGCCGCCCCGCCACCTGCTCCACCGTCACCCGCGCCTGTTGCCGTACATACTTCGAATAGACGGTGACGAACCGCTGCGCCGCATCATCGGCGGCTGCCAGCGACTCCAGCGTGCGGGCCACCTCCTCCATGTCGGAGAACGACCGGGCCGCCTCGACGACCAGCTCGTCGTCGAGCGGCCGCAACCCGTCGGTCAGGGCCTGCGACAAGCCCTTCGGATCGAGATTCTTCGCCAGCTGCGGACGCCGCAACGTCAGGATCAGATTGATCAACTGGTCGTACCGTTGCGCGCCGAGACCGAACATCCGCGCATCGATCGCCGCCCGGTACTCGATCGGACGTTCGGTGATCGCATCGGCACCGACCTGCTCGATCAGCTGCTTCTTCGTCAGCGGCCGATCCTCGTCGTCGAGTAGCGAGAAGTCGACCCCGACCCGGCCGTCCACCACGAAATGCCAGCGGGTGACCTTGTCGTTGCCCTTCGTCGCGCGCATCCCGACCCCGACCGTCACAGCCTCCGGGTCGTCGCGCTGCCCGCGGCTGAACTCCATCCACACATACGAATGCGCGCTCTCCTGCCCCTGATACAGCAGATTCGAGCGCATCGTGCGTTCCTCACCGGCGAACGGGTTCAACCGGCGCGGCTCGATGCGCCCGTCCAACACGAACGGAAACAACACCTCGAGGGCCTTCGTCTTGCCCGAGCCGTTCGGACCACGCAGCACCAGACGACCGTCGGCAAACGAGAACTCCTGATCGCGGTAGTCCCACAGATTGATGATCCCGGCACGCGTCGGGCGGAAACGGGCGCTGCTCATGAAATCTCCGAGTCGATCGAATCAGGTACAGGGCATGGGGCGTCGGCCCCGGGCACATCGTCCGGCGGCGACGCATCAGGAAACAGATCGAACTCCGGATCACGCTTGCGCACACTGACCGTCACGCCACGGAACCGCGCCAGCGCCGGCAACGCCAGCACCCCGCCGGGCGTGCGCACCACCAACCGCATCTGCTCGAGCCGCTCCGTCGCCGCCTGCGCAAGCCCCGCCGGATCCGCCTGCCACTGCGCAGCGAACGTCCGCCCATAAGTCTGGACGAGCCGCCCGATCGTGCCCGCGATCCACGAATCCTCGATCAACGGATGCATCGGGGCCGGACGCTCCGACTCACCCTCGAGACGATCGACCAATTCTCCCGGCGCCGCGGACGCCAACGGGGTGAACAACCCCGACCGCGGAATCGCACCGTCGATCGCCGCCGCCAGCGCACCATGCCGATCAGAGGGCAACGGCATCCGCTCCGGCGCCGCAGCATCCGGATCCAGCACCCGATCGCACATCTCCCCGGCCAACAGCAACGCGACCTGCGCGACCGTCCCCGTATTCGGGAACCGCACATCCGACAACCGGCCCGACGTATCGACCAGCGCCACCCCCTCGGCGCGCCGCTCACACACCAGCCCCGTCAACAACTCCACCTCCTCGGTGGTGCGCGGCAACGCCAACTGCAACGCCTCGTCGTCCGACAACTCCTCGGCGTAGACCACCGGCTTCTGCACCAGCGCGCGACGCACCCGCCGCCGCACCTCACCGGTGTCGGTGTGCGGCACGGACGAGCCGAGCAGCGCCCGCACCGACGTCAGGTGCTGCAACGCCCGCGGAGGACGGAACACCGCGGCCACCACCGCACGATCGATGTCGTAGAGCGCCTCCCCGCGCCCCGGGTCGCTCGCCCAGCCACTCGCATCACCATCGGCGAGCGCCAGCGCACCCCGCGCCGTCAACCACGCCACCGCATCGACGAACGCATCCCGATCCGCGCTGCGCTCGGTGTCGAGATCGATGCCTTCCACCCGGCTCGCATCCGACGCCACATGATCGGCCAACTCCGACAACGTGATCTGACCACCACCGCGACCCAACGCCGCGATCGACAACGCCAGAAACGCATACCGGCGACGATCGAACGGCCGGTCCGTCGCGGTACTCGTACCCGCACCCGGATCGAGCCGATCCGCGACCGTGAACAACCGCGCCGTGGTCTCGGTGACCTCGAGCCGATACCCGAACGTGGCGAGCAGATCCTCACGCAATTCCGTCGCCCACCGGCGCAGCGACGACAACGCCGACCGATCCGGGAACGTCGCCGTCACCAGATGATGCGTCAGGATCAGCCGCGCCGCCCGCTGATACGCATCGAGATCGACCGACGCAATCGCACGCGCCCTCACTGCACCTCCACCGACAGATGATCCAGATACAAACTGCCCCGCGCGGTGCGCACCACCATCGACTCCTCACTCGGCCGCAACGTGAGCTTCACCCCGTTCTGTGTCCCCGACGTTCCCTCATCGGACCGCACCCGCCCACTGACCGGCACCCGCGCAGACAACGCCGCATCGAGCAGACTCAACAACACCTCGGCCTCCGGCTCCGAAAGCTCCCGCTCCCGCACACCACCGACCGCGAGCGACTTCGCGGCCTGCGCGCGGCGCCGCTGCGTCTCGAGCTGCTTCTCCCGCAACCTGCGCACCCCGGCATCATTACGCTGGATCCGTCCGGGCGCTCCCGCAGCGGGACGCCGCCCGGTTTCCGCGAGCGTGCGCGAGATCTCCACCGGCGGCGCCTCCCACCACGAACGGGTGACGGGGATGACGTCCGCGTCGGGATGCGGTATCGAGAAATGCCGGGGCCGGCCGAGATCGAACACGGCGCCGAACAGGGCATGCGCGGCGTCCTCGGTGGGCGCGTTCGCGAACCACCCCGCCAGGTGCCGCAACTGCGATTCGCGGCTGACGCCGCCGCGTCGTTGCTCGGTCAGGCGCCGCAGCAGCGACAGCACCGCCGAGATGGCATTGATCGTCGCGCCGCGCAGCCGCTCCGATTCGCTCGGCGCGGACCCCACACCGACGAACCAATGCTCGACACCGCGCCAGCGCATCCGCCAGTCGGCTTCGCGTTCCTCGAACGAGAGCAGCACCCGCTCGTCGTGCTGCGCCGCCAGCGTGGGCAGTGTGTCGGAGCCGGTGGCATGTACACGGTCGAGCGCCGCGGTGAGCTTCGGGGCGTAGCGGGCAAGATCGGAACTGAACTCGCGCATATGCGTGAGCAGCGCGTCCTTCTGGTCGAGGAACACTTCCGGGGTGATCTCGGTGGTGCGCACCAGATCGCCGAGCACCAGGTAGAACCGGGCGGCGCGTTCGGCCATGTCCGACAGCGTCGAGTCGAGCCGGTTCAATTTGCGGTAGACGAGTTCACCGTCACCGGCGGCGTTCGCGTCGGCGAGTTCGGTGAGATCGGCGAGCAGATCGGCCAGCGCCAGCCGCGACAGGGACACGTCCTCCCCGCGCGCCGACAGCACATCTTCCACTGCGCGGAACGCCCGGTAGCCTGCCTGGCCGAACTGGTAGACGTAGTGGCGATTGCGGTACTCGGCGAGCGTTGCGGCGCGGGTGCCGTCGTAGCTGCGCTCGAGCACACCCCACGCGTGGAGTTGCTCGAGCAGCGCCGGAAGGTCGGAGGCCTCGGGCCCGTCTCCGGGTCGGTCTGCTGCGATGCGGTTCAGGACGGTCTCGACGTCCCCGGCGTGCAGCAGCACCGTGTAGTTGCCGCGCGCGTGGTCGAATGCGCGCAGAACCCACAGGTAGTGGGTGCGTTTCTCGGCGGTCGCGAACGAGAACAACCGCAGCCGATCGTCCCGCACCAGCGGATCCTCGACCGCTCCGACGGGGGATCGACCTGTTTCGTTCACTGTGACAGGGTAGGCGGACGAGGCACTCGGGCCTGCATCACCCACGGCCCGTGTCGGCGACCGGCGTGCGCGTTCGCCCCCCGCGTGGGTCGCGCGGGCGGTAACGTCCCTGGCCATGAGACGACCCACGCGTGGTGTGCTCGCGGCGATCGTCATCGCAGGTTCTGTCGCGGTGCCCGGGTGGGCCCACGCCACCCCGAGCGCGGGAATCTCGGGCGTGACATGGGTGGACATCGAGGTTCCACCGAACCTTCTACCGTTCGTGCCCGACGGGGTGCACGCCGTGGCGCGCGAGATCACCATCGACCCGGGTGGAACGACAGGGTGGCACTACCACGACGGGCCCGTTCTCGGCATCGTCCGGGCGGGCACGCTCACACATCCCGGAGCGGATTGCGCGCCGGTGATCTACGACGCGGGTGAGGTGATCGACGAACCCGCGGGGGCCGACCACATGCACGAGGGCCGCAATGCAGGGACGGTGCCGGTGATACTCGACGTCGTGTATCTCACGCCGATCGGAGCGCCGTTGTTCGAGGATGCGCCGGCCCCCGCATGCGCCGCGATCTGAACCGGCCGTCGAGGGCGTCCGCGACCTTCCCCATGGATCTAGAGTGGGCACCGACGCCGGGAAGGGAGCAGATCGCGCTGCCCGGCTCCACCTTCGACCACAGGAGGACACGTTGCCGAGCGTGCCGAGTCGTCTACTGCCCACGGTCATCAAAGCGATGCGCCGAAACCGCAACTACCTCGACCCGGCCACCGCGCGCGACCACCTGAAGGACGTCTCACTCCGACCGCGACCCTACGGGCCGCCTGCCCGGTTGCGCCGCGACGTGACAGTGACCATCGACCGGAGCGGACAGTGGCCGATCTACACGATCACCCCCGCCGCGGGAGAACCCCACGGCAACACCGTCTACGTTCACGGCGGCGGGTGGGTCAACGAAATCGTCTCGCAGCATTGGCATCTCGCGGCACAGATCGCCGCGGAGGCGCAGACGACCGTCACGGTGCCGATCTATCCGCTGGTGCCGTTCGGTACCGCCGGGCAGGTCGTCCCGGCGATCGCCGAACTCGTCCGGGCCAACCACGACCTGCACGCCACCGTGTGCCTGGCCGGTGACTCCGCGGGCGGGCAGATCGCGCTCTCGGCCGCAATCGCGCTGCGCGACGAGCACGCGCTGATACTGCCGCGCACGGTACTCATCTCGGCGGCGCTCGACCTGTCCCTGTCCAACCCCGAAATCGATGACGTCCAACCCACCGACCCGTGGCTCGCCCGCGAGGGCACCCGCGTGTTCATCGACCACTGGCGGCGCGACCTCGCCCTCGACCACCCCTGGGTCAGCCCACTCGCCGCCGACCTACACGGACTCGGACCACTCACCGTGTTCATCGGCACCCGCGACATCATCTACCCCGACACACGCCTGGTCGTCGAGAAAGCGACGACCGCAGGCGTCGACGTCGACTATCACACCGGCGACGGGCTTCTGCACGTCTACCCGCTCACTCCCACACCCGAGGGGAGAGTCGCCCGCAGTATCATCGTCGACCGACTTCGGGCACGACGACCCGTGCAGCCCTGACCTGGGTGTTCAGGCGCCTACGGGCACTCAGCGATGAGGATCGTTCGGGACTGTGGCACTTGCCTGCGACTTCCTCGTCCCCCTTTCACGTTATACACGATCGGTGCCGCTCATGAGGCCCGGAAAATTGGTCCATACTCGCCTCTCGCATACCGAGACCACAGGTCAGGAGCAGGGAATGGGCTATGTGCTGGGCTTCGACGAGGTCGACCGCACAAATATCGCAGAGGTCGGAGGAAAGGGCGCGAACCTCGGAGAATTGACGCGCCTCGCAGGCATCCAGGTGCCGGACGGCTTCTGCGTGACGACGGAGGCCTACCGCCGGGTCATGACCGACGCACCGCAGATCGACGCGCTGCTCGAACGACTCTGGGAGCTCGACGAGCGCGACCGCGAAGGAATCCGAGCCTCGAGCGCCGACATCCGCCGCGCGATCGAACAATGCGCGATCCCCGACGAGGTGGCGGCCGCGATCGTCGGCGCACACGCTGAACTCGGCGAACACGGCGCATATGCCGTCCGCTCGAGCGCGACCGCCGAGGACCTCCCGAACGCCTCCTTCGCCGGCCAACACGACACCTACCTCAACATCGTCGGAGCGCAGGAGATCCTCCAGCACGTCAGCCGGTGCTGGGGTTCATTGTTCACCGAACGCGCCGTCACCTACCGGCTGCGGAACGGGTTCGACCACCGCACGATCCGGATGGCGGTGATCGTGCAGCACATGGTGTTCCCGCAGGCGTCCGGGATCCTCTTCACCGCAGACCCCATCACCTCCGATCGCACCGTCGTCTCCATCGACGCCGGATTCGGATTCGGCGAAGCTCTCGTCTCCGGCCTGGTCGACGCGGACGTCTACACAGTGCGCCGCGGTGAAGTCACGGACAGGGCCGTGGCGAGACAAGAACTCGCCCTCGAGGCAGAACCCACAGGCGGAACGAGAATTCGGTCCCTCGCACCCGAGCAGCAGAACCGGCCGGTGCTCACCGATGCGCAGGCAGTGCGGCTCGCGCAGCTCGGTCGCGACATCGAAGCCCACTTCGGAAGTCCCCAGGACATCGAATGGTGCCTCGTCGACAACGAAATCCGGATCGTCCAAAGCCGGCCGATCACCACACTCTTCCCGATCCCGGAAGCAGCCGACGACGCCAACCGCGTGTACGTGTCGGTCGGTCACCAGCAGATGATGACCGACGCCATGACACCGCTGGGGCTGTCCGTGTGGCAGATGACGAGCACGGCGCCCATGCGCGACGCCGGAGGCCGGCTGTTCGTCGACGTCACCGAACGATTGGCATCACCCACCGCGCGCGCCGGCCTGGTGGCGGCGCTCGGCAGTTCCGAACCACTCGTCGGCGATGCATTGTGCACCCTCGTCGACCGCGGCTTCGTTCCGACCGTCCCGGACACCGATCCGGTCGAGGCGCCGACCGACGGTGCCGCACCCGCGCCGATCCCGCCCGACGAGGCACTCGTCACCGAACTGATCGCCGACAGCGAAGCCTCCACCGCAGCCTTGACCCGCGACATCCGCACCCGAACAGGGCCTGCGCTGCTCGAGTTCATAGCCGACGACATCGGGGAACTCCGACGGATCCTGTTCGCGCCGAAGAGCTACCGAGCGATCATGGCCTCATTGGACGGCGCAACCTGGCTGCGCGACCACCTCGAGGAGTGGTTGGGGGAGAAGCACGCGGTCGACACCCTCACCCAATCCGTTCCCCACAACATCACCTCCGAGATGGGCCTCGAGCTGCTCGACGTGGCCGACGTGATCCGGCCGAATCCGGAGGTCGTCTCCTTCCTCCGCCGTGTCGAGGACGCCGGAATCGACGAGGTGCACTTCCTCGACGCATTGGCCACGGTCCCCGGTGGGCGAGAAGCCCGCGCTGCCATCGACTCCTTCCTCGGCAAGTACGGGATGCGCTGCGTCGGAGAAATCGATATCACCAGGCCTCGATGGTGCGAGCACCCTACCGCGCTCGTCCCCACCCTCCTCGGCAACGTCGCAAACTTTGCGCCGGGGGCCGCTCGTCGACGTTTCGACGACGGACTGCGCGCGGCACAGCAGAAGGAACACGAGGTGCTCGAGCGGCTGCGCGCACTGCCGGACGGCGCGCGCAAGGCGGACGAGACCAAGGAAATGATCGACCGCGTCCGCGCGTTCGCGGGGTACCGCGAGTATCCGAAATACGGAATGGTCTGCCGCTACTTCGTCTACAAGCAGGCACTCCTCGGCGAAGCCGAGCGCCTCGTCGGGGCCGGTGTGCTTCGGCGAGCGGACGACATCTTCTACCTGCGTTTCGACGAACTCCGCGAGGTCGTACGCACACAACACGCCTCCGCCGAGCTCATCCGTGAACGACAAGAGGCGTTTCGCTCGTACCGGCTTCTCACACCGCCACGCGTACTCACCTCGGACGGCGAGACCGTCACCGGTGTGTATCGCCGAGACGACCTTCCCACCGGAGCACTACCCGGCCTCGCGGTATCCGCGGGGGTCGTCGAAGGACGCGCCCGCGTGGTCGCCGACATCGCGCGGGCCGATCTCGACGCGGGCGACATCCTGATCACCGCGTACACCGATCCGAGCTGGACGCCACTGTTCGTCGCGATCGCCGGCCTGGTCACCGAGGTGGGCGGACTGATGACCCACGGTGCGGTGATCGCGAGGGAGTACGGTGTGCCCGCCGTCGTCGCGGTGCCCGATGCCACCCGGGTGATTCGCGACGGGCAACGAATCCGGGTGAACGGAACGGACGGGTACGTCGAGATCCTGTCGGACGAGACATGACATGACACGGCAAGAAACGCAGATGCGCCTGTCCGACAGGGAAGTTCAGTCGACGGCGTGAACCTTCTGCCAGTGGTAGTCCATCTGCCGCGCGACGCGGAGCGCGAGGGCATCGTCGACCAGCGATACCAGGTGCAGGGCGAGGTCGATGCCCGCAGAGATTCCCGCGGAAGTGTAGACGCCACGGTCGTGCACCCACCGCGGTTCGGTCAACACGGTCAGGTCGGGGAAACGACGTGCCAGTTCGGCCTGGTCCTCCCAGTGTGTGGTGACGCGATGATCGGTCACCACGCCCGCTGCGGCGAGCAGAAACGCGCCCGTGCACACCGACGCCACCACGGGAGCGGAGGATCGCGCCGCGATCCAGGACACGACGGCATCGTCGTGCTCGACCCGATCGGTGACACCGCCGGGGACCAGAAGAACATCCAAGTGTGGGGCGTCGGCGATCGACACGTCCGTCTGTACCCGCAGGCCTCCACGCGCGGTGATCGTCGACCACTCGGGGTAGGCGGACACCAGGACGGCTCCGGCGACGTCGGTCGGGCTCAGGCGTGCGGCCACGGAGAACACCTCGAACGGGCCGAACGCGTCGAGCACCTCGACGTCGTCGAACAGGAGGATGCCGTAGCGGATCGGTGTCACGTCAGCATTGTAAGGGCGTGGTCGCGGGACCCCGCCCGTCGAGCTGCCAACTCTCAGTGCGCGCGATCGTGCTCGATCTGCGCCGCGAGGATCTCGGGCACGCTGTCCTCCACGAGGAACAGGAGGGTGAGGAGCGGAGTGACGATGCGGTGCCCCAGGTCGGTGAGCGAGTACTCGACGTGCGGGGGGATGGTCGTGAGAACCTCGCGGTGCACCAGGCCGTCGCGTTCGAGGGTCTGCAGGGTTTGCGAGAGCATCCGTTCGCTGATGCCGTCGACGTGGCGGCGTAGTTCGGAGAAGCGGTGGGTCTTCTCGGACAGCGCCGCGAGGACGAGGGCACCCCAGCGTCCGGTGATGTTCTGAAGCACCGGACGGGACGCGCAGTCGCGCGCGAAGACATTGGCTTCGGGGAGGTCGGCGGTGCTCATGGCTGCCCATTTTACCTCGCGAACCTTGAAGAAGCACTGAGGAAAATGTTGCACTATCGAAAAGTAAGCGTATAACTAGTGGGGAAGTTGAAGCATCAACAGTTCGCGCGCTTCGGCGAGCGGACCCAACACGAGGAGACACACATGACCATCGCCGTGACCGGAGCTGCCGGACACCTCGGCCGCCTGTCCATTACCGCACTGCAGGAACGCGGCGTCGCCGCCGCCGACATCGTCGCAATCGTCCGTGACACCGCCAAAGCCGCCGATCTCGCCGCCACCGGCGTTCAGGTCCGTGCAGCCGACTACACTGATCCGGCTGCGCTCCGCGAGGCCCTCACCGGCGTCGACAAGCTGCTCCTCATCTCCGGTAGCGAGGTCGGCCGGCGCCTGCCGCAGCACACCAACATCATCGAGGCAGCCAAGGCCGCCGGAGTCGGATCCATCGCCTACACCTCGGTCCTGGCCGCGGACACCAGCCCCTTGGCGCTCGCCGCCGAACACAAGGCCACCGAAGAACTGCTCGCCCAGTCCGGAATCGCCCACACACTGCTGCGCAACGGCTGGTACTGGGAGAACTACGAGACGGCCGTCGACACGGCCAGGGCCACCGGCGCACTGTTCGGCGCGGCCGGCACCGGGCGCGTCGCCGGAGCCGCACGCAAGGACTTCGCCGATGCTGCCGCCGTCGTTCTCACCACCGACGGCCACGACGGCGTCACCTACGAACTCGGCGGCGACCAGCACCTCACCTACGCCGACATCGCCGACGTGCTCTCCCGTGCTATCGGCACCGCCGTCACCTACAAGGACCTGCCGCAGGCGGAGTACGCCACCATGCTCGAGGGCGCTGGAGTGCCGGCGCCATTCGCTCGGATCCTCGCCGACTCCGATGCCGGAATCGCTGCAGGGGTACTCGACACCGATCGCGACGACCTGCGACGCCTCACCGGACGTCCCTCCACGCCGTTGGCGGATGTCCTCGGCGCCTGACACTCAGCGCACCTGGAAGAGCACACCTGAATACTGAGTCGATGTCCACACCCCGGAGACGCGTCGCCGCCTACGTGATCCGCCACCGCGCGGGCCCTGAACTGCTCGTGTTCGACCACGTCGGTATTCCTGACGCGGGCACCCAGATCCCGGCCGGAGGTATCGAACCAGGGGAGGACTCACACGCAGCCGCGCTCCGGGAGGTCACCGAAGAAACCGGACTCGACACCTGCACCGTGATCGGGGTGGTCGGCATCGATCACCGACCGCACCCGATCACCGGGCAACCACGCCACACCCATGTCCTCCACCTCCGCGTACCCGACGATGCTCCCGACACCTGGACCCACACCGTCCGCGGCACCGGCACCGGCACCGACACCGGACTGCAGTTCGCGTGCCACTTCGTGCCGCTACCACTGCCCGAACCGCTCGCCGACGAGCAGGATCTGTTCCTCGGCCACCTCGATCCGGACTGGACGACCCTGACCCGCCGATAACCGGACCCGCCGACACACGCACACCGACCAGAAACCGGTGCGGGGATGGCAGGATCGGATCCGTGAGTTCCGCGAACCTTGCCCGAGCCGAAACCGCCGCGCGCGCCCGCGCTCTCGACGTGCACTCCTACCACGTCGAACTCGACCTGCGCGGCGCCGTCGACCAAGACCGCACCGGCTTCCCCACGGTGACCACGATCGAGTTCACCGCTTCCACACCGGAGACCTGGGTCGACTTCCTCGGGGACTCGGTCGAATCCGTCACCGTCAACGGCGACCTGATCCCCGTGGTCTACGACGGCGCACGGATCAGTATCAGCGGACTCCGCGAAATCAACGTCGTCACCATCGTCGCCACCGGCCGATACAGCAGGTCGGGGGAGGGCCTGCATCGTTTCCTCGACCCGGTCGACGGCGAAACGTACCTCTACACCCAGTACGAACCCGCCGACGCCCGCCGCGTCTTCGCCTGTTTCGAACAACCCGATCTCAAGGGCGCATTCACATTCGTCGTCACCGCACCCGCACACTGGCAGGTGGTCTCCAACCAAGCCGTCGATCACCGGCAGCGCGGCGGCGACAACCAGACCGTCACGTTCGCCCCGACCCTGCCGATCTCCACCTACATCACCGCTATCGTCGCCGGGCCCTACCATCGCGTCGACTCCTCGTGGACCAGGGGAGAACTCACCGTGCCGCTGCGCGTGCTGTGCCGCGCCTCGCTCGCCGAACACCTCGACGCCGACGAGATTCTCCAGGTCACCACCGAAGGTCTCGACTTCTACGCCGAACACTTCGACTACCCGTACCCGTTCGGCAAGTACGACCAGGTGTTCGTTCCCGAATACAACCTCGGCGCCATGGAGAACCCCGGCTGCGTCACCTTCACCGAGGCCTACGTCTTCCGCGGTGCCGCCACCGAAGCCCAGTACCAGGGCCGCGCCAACACGATCCTGCACGAGATGGCGCACATGTGGTTCGGCGACCTGGTCACCATGAAGTGGTGGGACGATCTGTGGCTCAAAGAATCTTTCGCCGACTACATGGGATCGCTCGTCAGCGCCGAGGCCACGAAATACACCGACGCCTGGGTCGCGTTCGCCAACCGCCGCAAGGCCTGGGCGTACCTGCAGGACCAACTCCCCACCACCCACCCCATCGTCGCCGACATCGTCGACCTCGAAGCCGCCAAACTCAACTTCGACGGCATCACCTACGCCAAGGGCGCCAGCGTCCTCAAACAACTCGTCGCCTACGTCGGCCGCGACGCCTTCCTCGAAGGATCCCGTCGCTACTTCCGAGCCCACGCCTACGGCAACACCACCCTCGATGATCTCCTCACCGAACTGTCCGCAACTTCCGGCCGCGACCTCACCGAATGGGCGCGCGCGTGGCTGCAGACCTCCGGTGTCTCCACCTTGGTCCTCGAACCCGCAGGCGACGGCCGCTACGACATCCTGCAGACCGACCCGCGACCCCACCGCCTCGCGGTCGGCTGCTACGACCGCGATCCCGCCGGCGACCTCGTGCGCATCCACCGCATCGAGGTCGACGTCGCCGACGCCCGCACCCGGCTCGAACTGCCCGACGCACCACTGATCCTGCTCAACGACGACGACCTCACCTACGCCAAGATCCGCCTCGACGAACGCTCCCTGACCACCGTCGAATCCGCACTCGACCGGGTCCGCGACCCCCTCGCACGCGGTCTCATCTGGTCGGCACTGTGGAACGCGACCCGCGACGGTGAACTCACCGCCAGCCGCTACATCGCGATGGCGAGACGCTTTTCGACGAACGAACCGAACCTCGCGCTGCTCACCGCTGTCCTCGCCAACGCTCCCGCCGCCATCGAGCATTACCTTCCTCCGGCAGCCCGACCCGACGCGCGCGCAGCGTGGCTCGACGCCGTCTGGCACGGACTCGAGATTGCGGAACCCGGCAGCGGCGCCCAACTCGCGTTCGCCCGCGCTGTCGGCGCAGCCGCCACCATGGACGCCCACCGTGCCGCCGACCTCCGGGCACTCCTCGACGGCATCACACCCGCCCCCTCGGGACTTGCACTGGACGCCGATCTGCGATGGACCTGGTGGACGGCGCTCACCGCTACCGGATTCGCCGACAAGCCCGACCTCGACGACGAACTGAGCCGCGACGACACCGCCACCGGCCGCACCGCGCACCTGCGGGCCATGACGGCCCGCCCTCGTGCCGAAGTGAAAGCCCACGCGTGGGCGGCCATCTTCGCCGATCACACCCTGACCAACGACCACCTCGACGCCACCATCGGCGGTTTCCACGCCGGCGCGCGCCGCGATCTGACCGGCCCTTACGACCACGACTACTTCGCGGTCCTGCGCGACACCTGGTCCGAACGCAGCATCGAGATCGCCCGCCGCATCGTCCTCGGGCTGTTCCCCGCGACCGACACCCTCGACCAGGTCGACGCGTGGCTCGAGTCGAACACCGACGCACCCGGCGCACTGCGCCGCCTCGTCGTCGAGCAACGCGACCACCTCGCCCGCGATCTGCGCGTCCAACAGGTCAGCGAGGCCTGACCGATCCCATGAGCACCGAACACGTTCCCGAGGTCGTCGTCCCGGCAGACCTCGCCCACCACACCCCGCACCCCCCGGACACCATCGCCGACGCCATGCGCCGGCTACGGGACAAGGCCGCCTCCGACAACACCCGTGTCGCACAACTGAACGACTGGGACACCTACACCCGCTGGTGCCAGAGCACCGGCCACAGCCCCCTCCCGGCGACACCCGACCAGATCTCCTGGTTCGTCACCGAGAAATCGGTCGAAGTCCGCGCCGACGGCCGCTACGCCTATGCGCCGTCGACGCTGTCGCGCTGGGTATCGACGATCAACAAGATGCACTCCCTGGCCGGACACCCGAAACCCGGACACCATGAATCGGTCCGCGAACTCCTCCGCGGAATCCGCCGTGACCGAGCCACACCGCCCGCCCGGCGGACCCCGCTGCTCACCGATGACATCCGCACGATCCTCACCCACATGCGCGCCGACGCCGCGGCCGCAGGCTGGGCCGAACGCGCCGCCGAACGCCGCGACGCCGCCCTGCTGCTCATGGGTCTCGCCGGGGCACTGCGCCGTTCCGAACTGACTGCTCTGACCGTCGTCGACGTCGTCCCTCACCGCGCCGACGGCCTCTACGTCACCGTCCGCCGATCCAAAACAGACCGCGATGCGCGTGGCCGCACCGTGACCCTCCCACACGGACACGACCCGCACACCTGCCCGGTGTGCGCGTATCGGCGCTGGCGGGAAGTACTCGACACCTGGGACGCCGGAGGCAGACCCGCGGTCGCGGCGCTGCTCGAACACGGCGACGAGGGGCCGGTGCAGCATTGCTGCCGGGGCCTCGCTGCCGGAGCCAAAGCGGGCGGTCACCGTGCGCTGTTCCGGCCGGTCCACCGCACCGGGTCGCTCGGCGCCGAAGCGTTGTCCGGACAATCCGTGCATTCGATGATCCAGCGCCGCGCCCGCCGCGCCGGATTCAGCGACGAACTCGTCGCGACCCTCGGCGGACACAGCCTGCGCGCCGGATTCGTCACCCAGGCCGTGCGGGGCGGCGCCACCACTCAGACGATCATGACGCAGACCGGGCACGCCGACGAACGCATGGTCGCGCTGTACAGCCGCCAGCACGCGGGCCTCGTCGCCAACGCCGTCACCCGCCTCGGACTGTGAACCTTCGAATCAGCCCACCCGCAAGGTCTGCACCTGTGGCCAGATCTCGTTCCACGGCATGGTGCGGCCCGACAGCAGCCACACACCGGTATCGATCTCGTCGCTCACGGGCCCGCGTAGCTGCGTGACCTCGGTGAAGAAGGGAGCGAGTGTCGACGGGTCGGTCCCGGCGAACAGGACCTCGGTCCGCGAGTCGTCGGGTAGTGGGAAATACCCGTAGGCACGGTTCGGGCTGTGGGCCGGTGGCAGATCGACAGTCGCCGCGTATCCGTCGAGATAGGCGGCGATGATGTACGACTGGCCGATCACCGCGATACGGTCACGATCGTCGGACAGTTCCCGGTACGCGCCGGCTGTGCTCTCCGCGATCCGTTCACCCACATCACTGTTGGAGATCCCCACCGACGTCGCGAGCACCACCCCGGCGATGAGTGCACTGATCGCGAACGCCGGCCACGCCGTCCAACTCCAGCGGTGCAGACCCCGTTCGCGTCGCCGCTGCAATCCCACCGCCCCGACTGCGATGAGCGCGCCGTGGAACCCGGCGAGATAGTAGGGCCGCCCTGCGGTGACCGTGAAGACGATCAGCAAGGCAAGGAAGGCGACCGCAAGAAACCGATAGTGGCGGAACTCCCGATCGCGCAGCAACCACCACAACCCGAGCAGGACGAGCACCGTGCCCGCCGCACCGGCCCACACCAGCATTTGAATCGTGACCGAAGCCCGGCCTCCGTACAGCACCTCTGCTTCCTCGGCAACGATCTCGGACATCAGCAACTGCGGCCAGCCGTGGCGCGCCTGCCACACCAGGGTCGGTGCGGTGATCACGGCTCCGACTGCCACACCGGCCCAGAACATCGGTCGCCGTAACACTTCACGCGGCCCGCACACCAGCACAGCGACCACCAGCGCCGCACACAACAACATGACCTGAAACTTCGTCTCCGCGGCGATCCCCGCCACCACACCGACAAACAAGAGCAACCGGTCGTCGCGGAGCCGCACCCACCGGACGAACAACCACAACAGAAGCAACCACTGCACCGGCTCGAGAGTGTACGGCGTGAGCCAATGCCCGAACAACGCCGCCGAAATCGACGTCGCCTGCGCCGCCGCAGTGATGCCCTGCGCCCGCCGATCCCCGCCGAGTTCGCGCGCGATCAGCGCCGCCACGACCACCGCCGCGACCGTCGCCACGATGGGCACAAATCTCAGAACCAGGATCGAACCCGGCGCAACGACATCCGACACCCGCGCCAGCAGCGGCGCGACCGGCGGCTGATCGGCAGATCCCCAGTCCAGGTGATCGCGGCCGATCGCGAGCATGTACACCTCGTCGAACCAGTAGCCGTCACCACCCACCACCGCCGCCACCAGATGAGCGACCGCGACGACCGCCGCGATCGGCCACACGACGCGGCCCGCAAACGAGTGCACCTGCTCGTGCACGAAGGACGCAGCGCCATCTGTGCGCTGTTCTGCTGCTCGGGCCCACGCCATGGGCACTCAACTCCCGAAGCTGCTCGATCCGTGCGAGTGTCTACGGCCACGCCGCGCAGGCGCGACCGGCCTCCTCACGGGCCACCCACCGATGAATCCGAGATCGACGAGTGAGACGCCTGTGTGGTGGGTACCGTTCTTCCAGAGGGTACGCGCTCGAGCCGATCGTGCAGCACGTCGTCACGGGCGGTCGCCGACAACGAGGAGCCCGATGCAGATCTCCGACACCGCTGACTCCAGCGCCCTGACCGGCGACGGTCTCGATGAACTCGATGCATGGTGGCGTGCCGCCAACTACCTGTCGGTCGGGCAGATATACCTCATGGACAACCCTCTCCTGAGGGAACCGCTGCGTCCCGAACACATCAAACCGCGTCTACTCGGCCACTGGGGCACCACCCCGGGACTCAACTTCATCTATGCGCACCTCAACCGCGCGATCCTCGCCCGGGACCTCGACATGATGTACGTCATGGGCCCCGGCCACGGCGGACCTGGACCGGTCGCCGCAGCGTGGCTCGAAGGCACCTACAGTGAAATTTATCCCGACGTCTCCCAGGACGAATCGGGCATGCGCCGCCTGTTCACCCAATTCTCCTTCCCCGGCGGCATACCCAGCCACGTGGCTCCGGAGACCCCCGGGTCCATCCACGAAGGAGGCGAACTCGGGTATTCACTATCCCACGCATATGGCGCCGCGTTCGACAACCCCGGCCTCGTGGTCGCAGCAGTCATCGGAGACGGCGAAGCAGAAACCGGACCGCTCGCCGCGAGCTGGCATTCCAACAAATTCGTCGATCCGCGCCGCGACGGGGCCGTACTTCCGATCCTGCACCTCAACGGATACAAAATCGCCAACCCCACGCTTCTCGACCGCATCGGCGACGACGAACTCGAATCACTGCTCCGCGGATACGGGCACGAACCCATCGTCGTCTCCGGTCAGGACCCGGACTACATGCACCGGCACTTTGCCGACGCGCTCGACCGCAGCCTCGACCGCATCGCCGAGATCCAGCAAGAGGCACGACAATCCGGTCGCAGCGACCGACCCGTGTGGCCGATGATCGTGCTGCGTTCCCCGAAGGGCTGGACCGGACCGGTCGAGGTCGACGGACTCCCCATAGAAGGGACGTGGCGGGCACATCAAGTGCCCTTCGCGAACGCCCGCGACAACGACGAACACCGGCGCATCCTCGAACACTGGCTGCGCAGTTACCGGCCCGACGAATTGTTCGACGACCATGGAACGCCGATACCGGCCGTCCGTCACCTGCACCCCGCCGGTACTCGGCGCATGAGCGCCAATCCGCACACCAACGGTGGCCCCGCCGTCCGCGACCTCGCCCTGCCCGACTTCCGCGACCACGCTGTCGCCGTCGACCGACCCGGACACGAACAGGCGGAGGCCACAAAGGTTCTGGGCACCTTCCTTCGCGAAGTCATGCGGTACAACCCGACAACCTTCCGCATGTTCGCACCCGACGAGCACAACTCCAACCGCCTCGGCGACGTCCTCGACGCCACCGATCGCACCTGGAATGCCGACATCCTGCCGACCGACGAACACCTCGCACCCGACGGCCGGGTCATGGAGATCCTGTCGGAACACACCTGCCAGGGATGGCTCGAGGGATACCTGCTGACCGGACGGCACGGATTGTTCTCCTGCTACGAGGCGTTCGTACACATCGTCGACTCGATGGTCAACCAGCATGCCAAATGGCTGCGCACCACCAACCGGATCGAGTGGCGCCGACCGATCCCGTCCCTCAACTATCTCCTCACCTCACATGTGTGGCGGCAGGATCACAATGGGTTCTCCCACCAGGACCCCGGATTCATCGATCACGTCGTCAACAAGAAGTCCGACGTGATCCGCGTCTACCTACCACCGGACGCCAATACGCTGCTCTCGGTGGCCGACCACTGTCTACGCACCCGCCAGTACATCAACGTCATCGTCGCCGGGAAACAACCGGAGCCGCAGTACCTGTCGATCGACGACGCCATTGTTCACTGCACCAAAGGCATCGGGATCTGGGACTGGGCGGGCACCGACCGCGGCGCCGAACCCGATGTGGTGCTCGGCTGCGCAGGCGACGTTCCCACCATGGAAACTCTTGCCGCAGTCGAGATCCTCCACGAGTGGTTTCCCGACCTGTTGATCCGAGTGGTCAACGTCGTCGACCTGATGAGGCTCCAAGACGACAGGGGACACCCGCACGGACTGCCCGACCCCGACTTCGACGCCCTGTTCACCACCGACACACCCGTCGTGTTCGCCTACCACGGGTACCCGTGGCTCATCCACCGGCTCACCTACCGCCGCCGCAACCACGACAACATCCACGTGCGCGGATACATCGAAGAGGGCACCACGACAACCCCGTTCGACATGTGCGTCCTCAACAGGATCGACCGCTTCGATCTGGCGCTGGACGTCATCGACCGCGTCGAACGCATCCGCCCGGTCGCCGCCTACGCCCGCGAGCACCTGAAGAACATGTTGATCAGGCACCGGCAGTACATCCGGGAGCACGGCGAGGACATGCCGGAGATCGCCGACTGGCGCTGGCACGGCCTCAACCCTTGAACAGCCGCAGAGTCAATGTGCGCGCCGCTCCAGCCGTCCGGCGGCGAACGCCTCACGGTCCACATCATCGAGCGAGGTCACGACGAGATCTGCACCCGCCCGTGCCAATTCGTGCTCGTCATCTGCACGCGCCACACCGAGCGCGACCAACGCTCCCGCCTTCGCGGCCTGCACACCACTGACCGCGTCCTCGACCACCACACACCGCTCCGGAGCTACACCGAGTTCGGCGGCCGCGGTGAGAAAAATTTCCGGATCCGGCTTGCCCTTGGCGAAATCGCGACCCGACAGGTCTGCGTCGAACACGTCGAGCAGCGATGTGTCGAGCAAGGATGTGTCGCCACCGCCGAACTCTCCGAGCCGGATCGCCCGTAGGAAGCGGTGCGCATTCTTCGAGGACGACGCCGCGGCGACGGGAATGCCCGCGGCGCGCACCGCCATCACCAACCGAACCCCGTCCGCATATGCGTCGAACCGGGCCTCCTCGATCAACCGGAGCAGCATCGTCTGCTTACGCTCCGCGTACTCGCTCTCACGCTGCTGCGCGTCGGGTACCTCGAAGTACTCGAGGCAGGCCAGTGCTCCCTCGTGCCGAGGTTTCCCCGACAGAACCTCGCGGTAGACCCGCGAGGTGAATGCGTCCGGCGACCATGAGGAACGCTCGGCCGCGTCCTGCCACGGGCCCGTCATGAGCTCCGCCAGCGACTCCCGCCAGGCCGCTTCGTGTGGTGAATCGACGAGAACACCGTCGACGTCGAATATCACACCTGCGAAACCCATTGCGGGCGAACTCTCATCGCGTGTCATGGCGATTCCCTCGCTCAGGCAGGTAGGGGAGTGGTCGGGACACGGAACTCGTGCGATTGCCCCGCTTCGAGCCGCACCGTCTCTCCGTTGACTCCCACCCGCACCGGCACCCGGAACCCCTCGACCTCCGCGAGCACCGACAATGTCTCACCGGAGATCTGCACTCGCAGCGGGGTACCCCGATACCTCATGGAGAACGACACCCCGTCGAGGTGGGGGAGCAGCCGCGGCCGGAACATCAGCACACCGTCGTAGATCCGGGCGCCGACGTAATAGCGCTGTACCAGATCCAGCGTCCCGGCCATGACCCCCATGTGGATGCCCTCCTTGGTGGTGCCGCCCTGCAGATCGCTCACATCACTCTCGAGGGCCACCTTGAACCGCTCCCACGACGACTCGGGATCGAATCCCGCCAGCACACCCGCGTACGCGACGAAACTGAGAGTGGACCCGTGAGAGGAACGCTCGTCGTAGTAGTCGACGGTGCGTCGCACGAGATCCCGGTCGTACTCGTAGCCGAGACGCTCGAAGATCGGCCGCAACTCGTTGTCGTCGAACAGGAAGAACAGCATCACCGCATCCGCCTGCTTGGACACCTTGTACCGATTGGGATCACGCCCCTCGGCCCGCAGAATCCGGTCCATCCGCTGAATGTTCGGATACGACGCGCGATAGTGTTCCCAGTCGATCTCGTCGAGCTTGTCGTAACCCTCGAACTGACTGATGACACCGTCGTGGAACGGCACGAACATCTTGTGGCTCATCTCCGACCAGCGCGCCAGTTCCTCGTCGGTCACCCGCAGGGCCGTCTGCCTGCTCGTCGAAAGCAGTTCGAGCACCTCGATTGCCTTCGACGCGATCCACGCCACCATCACATTCGTGTATGCATTGTTGTGCAGCCCCGGCTCGTCCGATCCGGGGTAGCGCTCATGGAACTCGTCGGGCCCCATCACCCCGTGGATCTCGAATCGATCCAGCTCGGGGTTGTATTCGGCGATCGACGCCCAGAACCGGGTGATCTCGAGCATCATCTCCGCACCGTGGTCGGCCAGGAACTCGAAGTCGTCGGTCGCCTGGTAGTACCGCCACACGTTGTAGAAGATCGCGGCACTGACGTGTCGCTGATGTCGGCTCAGGTCGGGATCCCACAGACCCGACATCGGATTGAGGTGGACCAGCTGGGTCTCCTCGGTACCGTCCGATCCGCTCTGCCACGGGTACATCGCACCCCGGTACCCGGCCTCGGGCGCAGCGGCCTGTGCCTCGGCCAACCGCCGGTACCGATACATGATCAGGCCCTTGGTGACTTCCGGCATCCGCAGATCGAGGAACGGATACACGTACAGCTCGTCCCAGAAGACGTGCCCGCGATACGCCTCGCCGTTGAGCCCCCGCGCCGGGACCCCGGCATCGAGGCGCGACGTGTGACGCGAACACACCTGAAGGACATGCGCGATGTGCAGGCGCAGCAGCAATTGTGTCCGTGGCTCCCGGGGGAGCCGGATATCGCAGATGTCCCACAGCTCTTCCCACGCCGCGGCGTGTTCGAGATGCGCCGCGGCGAAATCGGAATATCGCAGCACATGGCGGCCGGCGGATGCGAGCGGCTCGGTGATCGCGTCATCACGCGAGGTGAACATCGCCACGATCTTCTCGACGCGGATCGTGTGCCCCTCGGTGACGTCCAAGGCCAGGACTTGTTGGATGTAGTCCTCGGTCTGATACAGGTCGCGTTCGACCTCGGTGGGCTCGGTGTCGTTGCCGGAGAACACCCGCGTGCGTGCGGCCTGCGCGATGTAGATGTCCGACTGCCGGATCTGCACTTTCAACGCGATCGTCTCGGGTCCGAACGTGCGGGGCGTGACCGGATCGAGATGGCGACCGACGAGATCGCGGTAGCGGGCGACCGCGCGGTTGGTGACACGGCCGTCGAGTGCCGAGACGATCTCGACGTGGCCGGACCAGTTCTCGGGCGTGAGCGTCCATTGGAGTGCGCCCTGATGCGAATGCGCCATGCTGACGAACCGTCGACTCGTCAGCGAGGTTTCGCGGCCGTTCCGATCGCGGAAGCGGAGTTCGCGGATGACCGTCGCGGTGCGAATGTCATAGACGTGCCGGTACGACAACACCTCGACATTCGACAGCCGGATCGCTTCCTCACCGTCGATACGCAGTTTGAGGACGAGCCAGTTGGGCAGGTTGACCAGATCCTCGTTGAGGACCGGGCTTCCGCCCATGATCGTCGTCTCGCGGTTGTAGCAGCGGTGCGCGTAGGTGCCGGGATAGTGGACCTCGCCCATGTCCTCCCACTCGGCGGTGCCGCGAGTACAGAAGTAGCCGTTGCCCGTTGAGGTCATCGATTCCCGCAGGCCCTCCGCCTCGGGATCGAACCGGTCGTAGTCGAGGGTGAACTCGGGGTCGTACACGGAGTACCTCCTGGCAGTCGAGCCGTTCGGTCACATACTGGTCAACATTCCAATTCGGAGAGGAAGCGTGCCACGTCGTCCACCGACGCGAGCCCGAATTCGGCTGCGGTGACCCTATCTTTCATCTCCGGGTCGTCGGGGCTGCCCACGAGAATCCCGATCCCCGTGCCGCGGAGGGCAGCGAATGCGTCCTCGTCGGTGATGTCGTCGCCGAGGTACATCGGGACGATGTCGTCGGAATCTAGGCCGAGCACATCGATCAGGTGCAGGACTGCCTTGCCCTTGTTCCAGTCGACCGCAGGCCGCAGCTCGTACACCATCTTCCCGGGGATGACCTCGAGGCGATCGGGCATCTCGGCGAGCAATGCGTGGACGATGTCGTGGACGCGCTGACGCTCCTGAGGTGCGGCATTGCGATAGTGCACGGCCACGGAGGCCCGCTTCGGTTCGAGGGTGACCCCGTCGGTGTCGGCGAGTCGGTCGCGCAATGTGGCAGTGGCCTCGGCGACGAGTTCGGTGAAGTCGCCGAGGGAATCAGGGGAGATGGCACCTTGCCCGGGCATCCAGATGTCGAAGCCGTGACTTCCCGCGACGGTGAGGTCGTCGATCCCCATCAACTGCTGGACGACCGCGCGGTCGCGGCCGGTGATGATGCAGACGGGGCAGCGGTCGGCCAAGGCGCGGACGATGGCGCGCATCGTGTCGGACAGGACCGCATCTTCGGGTCGGTCGACGATGGGGGTGAGCACGCCGTCGTAGTCGAGGAATACCGCGGGCCTGCGGCCGCTCGAGCGCTTCCCCAATGCTGCCGAGTCGAGCGCCGAGGTAAGACCCCCGACCGCCGATGTGGAATCCATCCCGGCCGAACCTCCTGTTACGCGTGTACTGCCTCTCCGAACCGTACAGGGACTCGGCGACCCGGTCAGTGGACGGGGCGACGCCAGTGCGCTTCGTCGGCGGTGAGCTGCGCACGCAGATGTTCCGCCGCCTCCTGATTGCGGAACGGGCCGGACAACAGGTCTGCGTAGACGTGCGACGGAGCAACCCTCCGCAGTGCCCCGGAGCGTTCCATTCGGTCGAAGACCACCGGCGACCACGGAATCGCGATCACCACGTCGCCACCGCGATCGACGGGGCGCAATCCCAATGCCCCCGCGAAGTCGTCGGGGTCGTCTGCGTACAGCTCGAGGACGTCGGGTTGTGCGTAGTCGGTGGCGCCGACACCGCTGAGGGCGTAGGTGATGTCGATCCGCTCGGCGAGCTGGTTGCGCACGATATCGAGGCCGTCCGGTGCTGCGAACCGGCGCGTCGCGCACATTTTGCGATCGGCGGCCCAGGCGCGCAGCATCTGTTCCCACCGGACTTCGGTGATGCCACCGCGGGGGATTCGCCGGATGAGCTCGCGTTCCACCAGGACTTCCACCACGCGGTAGGTCGCGCCGGTGGATGCCCCGGAGAGTGTGATCAGCTGGGGCACCGTCATCTCACCGGAGTGGTCGGCGAGGGCACGGACCACACGGTCGGACGGTTCCCCGGTCAGGACACCGGAGGGGCGCCCCGGCCCCCGCCAGGGATCTGCGTCGGCGCCACGATTACGTACCCATACGGCGGGCCGTGACGCGACCAGCGTGAGATTTCCGGTGGCGTCCGCGTAAGAGATGCCGTGCTGGTCGAATTGACGGCGAACAGGATCGGACAGGTAGTGCGCGCACACGAAGCCGCGGTCGGAGTCGGAGAGTTCGGCGACGATGCGCGCGACGTCGCCGCTGAGGACACCCCGCGATGCGACGATCGCGAACGACACCGATTCACCGTCGGGTGCGGTGACAACGAGGCGTTGCGGGGCCTCGGGGGAGCGGGGCCTGTCGCTGGACATCGTCCACCCCAGAGGCAGGCACGCGTCCAGGCACACCGACGCGCGGCGGTAGATGTCGATCGGCCGTTCCGGCTTGGGGCCGGCGGCGGTTTCGGCGGCGTCCGATGGGTCCTGTTGCATCACATCCGTCACACTAACAGTCTGTACAAGACGGAATACCTAGTTAAACGAAATGACGGTGCTGTAACGCGCGTCACGTCGGTACAACCCGCAAAGTGCGGTAGGTGCATGCGCTAACTTCATCGATATGAGTGACACCGCGCGCCGTATCGCGTTCATCCAGGCCACTTGGCACCGCACTATCGTCGACCAGGCGAAGGAAGGCTTCACCGACGAGATCGTTGCCCTGGGTTACGCGAAGGACTCACTCGATTACTTCGAGGTGCCGGGAGCGTTCGAGATTCCGCTGCACGCCCAGCGCCTCGCGCGCTCCGGCCGGTACGACGCGATCGTCGCCGCCGGCCTGGTTGTGGACGGTGGTATCTACCGGCACGACTTCGTGGCGACGGCCGTGATCGACGGCTTGATGCGCGTCCAGCTCGACACGGATGTTCCTGTCTTCTCGATCGTGCTGACCCCGCACCACTTCCACGAGCACGAGGAGCACGTCGGCTACTACACGCGCCACTTCGTCACCAAGGGTGCTGAAGCCGCGCGTGCCGTCGATGCGACGGTGAAGTCCTTGCGGGCACTCCCGGTGGGGGAGTAGCGCTGAGCCCGGGAGTTTTCGCTCCCTCGAATGAGGGGGATTCCCTGGGGGCCGCGAGGGTCTCCCGGGGAATCGGGGGAGTGAGCACCTGATCGAGTCGATGTAGAGAAACGCCCGCGTAGTGCGGGTGAAAGAGGGTCGCCGAGGGTAGTTCGATCCAAACCGCAGCGTGCCTTCAAATATTCTGAACTATACGGAACAACTAGAAAAACAGAATATCTACACCACTTCCCACCTGACCTCACCAATCAAAGAGGCACTAGCTTTGCTCACCGGTCGGTTGCGGGCGTCGAATCCGCAGGCATGACCAAGGGCGCCACCACTGCCAGCAGCACCGCAGGCACAATGAACGCCGCGAGCGGATACGTGGCATACAGGGGAGTCAATGCGACGGGTGCCAGGGCCGCACCGCCGAAGCGAAATGCCAGGACCACCGAGACTGCGCCACCTCGATTGCCGCCGGCGTCGCCGAGGACCGCGGCGTTCGCGGCCACCAGGACGCACTGCGAGGCAATCCCGGCGACGAACCACACCACCGCGATGACGGCAATGCTGCCGAGCGTCCCCGCTGCGACGACGAGGACACCGCCGGCAACTGCCCCGATCAGTACCGCGCGGTGCGCACCGATCCGGTCGATGAGCGTGCCCACACGGCGGGCCGTGAGGATCCCTGCCAGCCCGAACACCGTGAGCAGCGCACCTCGCCCTGCGGGAGAGAGACCGAAGTCGTCCTCTACCCGGAACGCAAGAAGGAACCCCAAGCCGCCGAGCGCTCCGAAGCCGAGGAGCGCGACCACCCCCACGCGGAGCACCCGTGGCCGCAGTGCGTCACGGAGGCGAGCCGAGCCATCCTCCGCCTCGTCCATCCGACCGGGCAGGCCGATCACGGCGAGTACGACCGCTGCGGCGGCGAGTACGACGAACGCCCACCTCCAGTTCACTTCGGCAGCGAGACCCCCGACGAGCGGCGCCGTGGTCTGCCCGGCGGCCTGCATCGCGCCGAACAGGCCGAGCGCACGCCCGAGGGAGGCACGAGGAGTGATTGCGGCCAGGGCCGCCAGCAACAGGGGAGTGGTGAATGCGTTGCCTGCACCCTGCAGCATTCGGGCGCCGATCAGCAGTGAGAACGTCGGCGCGAGTGCTGCAGCGATCGAGACCACCGCGTACATCACGTATGCGGTACGCACCGTCCGCAACCGGCCCCAGCGGGCGCCGAGGGTCCCGGAGAACAACATGAAGACGGCGAACACACCCAAGTACGCGGTGACTGTGGTCGCGGCGACCCCTGCGGAGACACCGGTGTCTTCCCCGATTTCGGGGAGCATCGACACGACGACGCCACCGCCGAACGGACCGAGGAATCCACCGATGTAGAGCGCCGCGCGCTGGATGGGCTCGCGGAGTCCGTTCACTGAGCGAACCCGCCGGGGCCTCTCCTTCGCAGATAGCGTTCGAATTCGGCGGCGAGTGCATCACCGTCGATCTTGGAGATGACCTCGGAGATGTCGGTTTCTGCGTCGCCGGCTTCTTCGAGGCTGCGGACGTAGTCGCTGATGTCTTCGTCGTCCTCGGTCATCGAGGTGACGGTTTCTTCCCATTCCTCGGCGAGTGCGGGGAGTTCACCGAGTGGAACCTCGACGTCGAGGACGTCTTCGACGCGGCGCAGCAGCGCAACGGTGGCCTTGGGGTTCGGTGGATGCGACACGTAGTGGGGGACGGCCGCCCAGAAAGACACAGCGGGGATTCCCGCGCGCACGCAGGCATCCTGTAGGACCCCGTTGATGCCGGTCGGTCCTTCGTACCGGGACTTCTCGAGGTTGAACCGTTTGGCTGCTTCGGCGCTGTAGGCGGTGCCCGTCACGGGTACCGGGCGCGTGTGCGGGGTGTCGGCGAGCAGTGCGCCGAGCACGATGACGGTGTGGATTCCCAGGTCGTCGATGAGTTCGAGGATCGCGTCGCAGAAGCTGCGCCACCGCATGTTGGGTTCGATGCCACGCAGCAGGACGATGTCTTGGTCGCTGCCCGGCGGGGAGCATGCGGACAGGCGCGTCGCGGGCCAGTCGATCTGTCGGGTCACGCCGTCGACGAGGCGGGCCTGGGGGCGGTTGACCTGGTAGTCGTAGTACTCCTCGGAGTCCAGTTCGGCGAAGGGTTCGGCGTCCCAGATCAGTTCGAGGTGCTCGACAGCCCCGGTAGCGGCGTCGCCTGCATCGTTCCATCCTTCGAATGCGGCGACGAGCACCGGGTTTCTGAAGTCGGGAACGGCCTGCTCCGGGGTCTCGGGATACTCACTTGCACTCACCCGTCCAGCCTACGGCGGGGTGCGGTTTGCGCGCCCACTACTCTGGTTGCCATGTCCACCCCACTGAACTCTGCCTTGTTCGATGCGCTGAAGCAGCGCGTTGTCATCGGAGATGGGGCGATGGGCACCATGTTGCAGGACGCGGATCTGTCGCTCGACGACTTCCGCGGCCTCGAGGGGTGCAACGAGATCTTGAACGAGACTCGTCCCGATGTGATCAAGGGGATCCACCGGGCGTACTTCGAAGCCGGGGCCGACATCGTCTCGACGAACACCTTCGGCTGCAACTTGCCCAACCTCGCCGATTACGACATTTCCGACCGGATTCGTGACCTTTCCGAGCGTGGCACCCGGCTTGCGCGGGAGGTGGCGGACGAGATGGGTCCGTCCGCCGACGGTGTGCCTCGGATGGTGCTGGGTTCGATGGGACCGGGTACCAAGTTACCCACCCTCGGTCATGCGCCGTTCGACGTGCTGCGCGATGCATACGGCGAAGCCGCGCTGGGCATGCTCGACGGTGGTGCCGATGCGATCCTCGTCGAGACCTGCCAGGACCTGCTTCAGGCGAAAGCCGCGATCATCGGTAGTCGCCGCGCCATGGAACAGGCGGGCAGGCGGGTCCCGATCATCGCGCATGTCACGGTCGAGACCACGGGCACGATGCTGCTCGGTTCCGAGATCGGAGCGGCCCTCACTGCGTTGGAACCTCTCGGTATCGATCTGATCGGGTTGAATTGCGCGACGGGGCCCGCCGAGATGAGCGAGCACCTGCGGTACCTGTCGCAGCACGCCCGTATCCCGGTGTCGGTGATGCCGAACGCAGGTCTGCCTGTGCTGGGGAAGAACGGTGCCGAGTATCCGCTCACGCCCGCGGAGCTGGCCGACGCATTGGCCGGGTTCGTGTCGGAGTTCGGTCTGGCGCTGGTCGGTGGGTGCTGCGGCACGACTCCCGAGCATGTCCGTCAGGTTGCCGCCGCGGTGCGCGAGGCGCAGCCTGCGCAGCGGAACCCGGAACATGAGCCGGGTGTGTCGTCGCTGTATACGGCGGTGTCTTTCGAGCAGGACGCGTCGATCCTGATGATCGGTGAGCGCACCAACACGAACGGGTCGAAGGCGTTCCGTGAGGCGATGCTCGCCGGCGACTGGGAGAAGTGCGTCGACGCCGCGAAGGACCAGGTGCGCGACGGTGCGCACATGCTCGACCTCAATGTCGACTACGTGGGTCGTGACGGCGCACTCGATATGGCGGAGCTCGCATCGCGGTTCGCCACCGCATCGACACTGCCCATCATGATCGACTCGACCGAGCCGGAGGTGATCCGGGCGGGCCTCGAGCATCTCGGTGGTCGGTGCGCCGTGAACTCGGTGAACTACGAGGACGGTGCGGGGCCGGGGTCGCGGTTCCAGCGGATCATGGAGCACGTCGCCGAGCACGGTGCCGCAGTGGTGGCACTGACGATCGACGAGGAAGGTCAGGCACGTACGGCCGAGCACAAGGTGCGTATCGCCGAGCGTCTGATCACGGACCTGACGGAGAACTGGGGCCTCGATCCCGACGACATCATCGTCGATGCGTTGACGTTCCCCATTTCGACTGGGCAGGAGGAGGTGCGACGCGACGCGATCGAGACGATCGAGGCGATCCGCGAGCTCCACCGTCTGCATCCGCGGGTGCATTTCACTCTCGGTGTGTCCAATGTGTCGTTCGGTCTGAATCCGGCCGCGCGGCAGGTACTCAACTCGGTGTTCTTGAACGAGTGCACCGAGGCGGGTCTCGATACGGCGATCGTGCATGCGTCGAAGATTCTGCCGATGGTGCGGATTCCCGACGAGCATCGGCAGGTCGCGTTGGATCTGGTGTACGACCGCCGCCGCGAGGGTTACGACCCGCTGCAGAAGCTGATGCAGCTGTTCGAGGGGGTGTCGGCGGCGTCGGCGCGCGAATCACGCGCGCAGGAGCTTGCTGCGCTGCCGTTGTTCGAACGCTTGGAGCGGCGGATCGTCGACGGGGAGCGGAACGGACTCGAGGCCGATCTCACCGAGGCGATGACGGCGGTGCCTCCGCTGGAGATCATCAACGAGACGTTGCTGTCGGGGATGAAGACGGTCGGTGAGCTGTTCGGATCGGGACAGATGCAGTTGCCGTTCGTGTTGCAGTCCGCCGAAGTGATGAAGGCGGCGGTGGCGCATCTCGAGCCGCACATGGAGTCGACGGGTGACGACGGCAAGGGCCGGATCGTGCTGGCGACCGTCAAGGGCGATGTGCACGACATCGGTAAGAACCTCGTGGACATCATCCTGTCGAACAACGGGTACGAGGTGGTCAACCTCGGTATCAAGCAGCCGATCGCAACGATCCTCGATGCGGCGATCGACAAGCGCGCCGACGTCATCGGAATGTCAGGTCTGCTGGTGAAGTCGACCGTGGTGATGAAGGAGAACCTCGAGGAGCTGAACTCTCGAGGTGTTGCGGATCAGTTCCCAGTGCTCCTCGGCGGCGCGGCGCTGACCCGGAGCTACGTCGAGAACAATCTCGCAGACGTGTATGCGGGTGAGGTGTCGTACGCGCGCGATGCGTTCGAGGGCCTGTCGTTGATGGATCGTGTCATGGCGATCAAGCGCGGGGAGGGTCCGGATCCGGACAGCCCGGAGGCGCTCGAAGCCGCGCGCAAGGCAGCCGACCGCAAGGAGCGGCACGAGCGTAGTAAGCGGATCGCGGAGAAGCGTAAGGCGGAGGAGACTCCGGCCGTGATCCCCGAGCGCAGTGATGTGGCGGCGAATCTGCCGGTGCCTGCGCCTCCGTTCTGGGGTACACGGGTGGTCAAGGGCATCGCGTTGGCCGACTATGCGTCGTTGGTGGACGAGCGGGCGTTGTTCCTCGGGCAATGGGGGTTGCGCGGGCAGCGTGCCGGTGACGGTCCGTCGTACGAGGAGTTGGTGGAGACCGAGGGTCGGCCGCGGTTGCGGTACTGGCTGGACCGGTTGTCGACCGAGGGCATCCTGCAGCATGCTGCGGTTGTGTACGGGTACTTCCCTGCGGTGTCCGAGGGCGACGATGTGGTGATCTTGACGGAGCCGCGTCCGGATGCTCCGGAGCGGTACCGGTTCACGTTCCCGCGTCAGCAGCGGTCGCGGTTTTTGTGCATTGCCGATTTCGTGCGGTCGCGTAAGGATGCGATCGAGTCGGGTCAGGTCGATGTGTGGCCGTTCCAGTTGGTGACGATGGGTCAGCCGATCGCGGATTTTGCGAACGAGTTGTTCGCGGCGAACTCGTATCGCGACTATCTGGAGGTACACGGCATCGGTGTGCAGTTGACCGAGGCCCTGGCCGAGTACTGGCATCGGCGGGTCCGGCAGGAGCTGGCGTTCTCCGGTGGCGGTACTGCTGCGGACGAGGATCCGGACGATGTGGCCGAGTATTTCAAGCTCGCGTACCGGGGTGCTCGTTTCGCGTTCGGTTACGGCGCGTGCCCGGATCTCGAGGATCGGATCAAGCTCGTCGAGTTGCTCGAGCCCGAGCGCATCGGGGTGGTGTTGTCGGAGGAGTTGCAGTTGCATCCCGAGCAGTCCACCGATGCGTTCGTTCTGCATCACCCGGAGGCCAAGTACTTCAATGTCTGAGTTGATCAGCAACGTATCCGGTTCGACGAGCGGGACGGGTGCGTTGCAGGCGGTGTTGTGGGACATGGACGGCACGCTGCTCGAGTCGGAGCAGTTGTGGGACATCGGGATGCGGGAGTTGTCGCTGCATCTGGGTGGGCCGATGTCGGAGGAGACGCGGATCTCGACGATCGGCGGTCCGCTGGATCTGTCGGTGTGGCGGACGTTCGACGGTCTCGGGCTCGCTCCGACGCCCGACGAGCAGACCGCCGCGGAGGACTGGCTCAACGCGTACATGTCGGAGTTGTTCACGCAGGGGTTGCCGTGGCGGCCGGGTGCGCGGGAGGCTCTGGGGTCGGTACGGGCTTCGGGGCTCGGGCAGGTGTTGGTGACCAACACCGGCCGGACGTTGTGCGATGTTGCGCTCGACACTCTCGGCCGCGACCATTTCGATCACACGGTGTGCGGTGACGAGGTGCCTGCGGGCAAGCCGGATCCGGCGCCGTATCTGCGGGCGGCGGAGTTGCTGGGTCTCGATCCGGCGCAGTGTCTGGCGGTGGAGGATTCTCCGACCGGGGCGGCGGCGGCGGATGCGGCGGGCTGCACGGTGCTGGTGGTGCCGTCATTGACGACGGTGCCTGTTTCGCCGCGGCGGGTGTTCCGATCGACGCTGGAAGGTCTTTCTGCGGCTGATCTGCACGTGCTGTACGCATCCGGTCGGCAGTGATCGTGGCCGTTCCGAAGATCGTCCTGTTCTACAAGTTCACGGCGTTGCCGGATCCGGAGGCAATCCGGTTGTGGCAGTACACCCTGGCTGCGTCGAACGGGTTGACGGGCCGAATTCTGATCTCCGAGCACGGGATCAACGGCACTGTCGGTGGCGATATCGCGGCGGTGAAGAGGTATGTGCGGGGGTTGCGCAGCTATCCGGCGTTCCGCGATGTCGACGTCAAGTGGTCCGACGGCACCGGCGACGATTTCCCGCGGTTGTCGGTGAAGGTGCGCCCCGAGATCGTCACGTTCGGTACGCCGGACGAGGTCGAGGTCGACGAGAACGGTGTCGTCGGCGGTGGGACGCATCTGTCGCCGCTCGCCGTGCACGCGTTGATGGCGGAGCGGGACGACGTGGTGTTCTTCGACGGCCGAAACAGGCTCGAGGCACAGATCGGGCGGTTCCGGGATGCGGTGGTGCCCGATGTGGACACCACCCGCGATTTCGTTGCCGAGCTGGACAGTGGCCGGTACGACCATCTCAAGTCGAAGCCGGTGGTCACGTACTGCACGGGTGGGGTGCGGTGCGAGGTGTTGTCGGTGTTGATGCGCAATCGTGGTTTCGAAGAGGTGTACCAGCTCGACGGTGGGATCGTCCGGTACGGCGAGACGTTCGGTGATGCCGGGTTGTGGGAGGGTTCGCTGTACGTGTTCGACGGTCGGATGAATGTGGAGTTCTCCGAGGACGCTGTCACGTTGGGTCGCTGCACGTTGTGCGGGGCCCCCACGTCGCGGTATCGCAATCATCCCGATGTCAACGCTCGTGAGTTGACGTTGGTGTGTGAGGGGTGTGTTCCGGAGCGAGTCTTCGAGGGCGCTGCTGTCGAGGGCGCTGCCGAAGCCGGGTCCTGACATGGCCGGCGCACCGTTGCCGGTGCGTGACGGGTTGGGTCCGGATCGTCTCCGGATGCCGGCCGAGGGTGCCGCGCGCACGGTGCTCGGGTTCCTGATCGAGGAGCATCCGGAGGAGGATTGGCACACTCGGATGGCGGCGCGGGAGCTTGTCGATGAGCATGGGCGGCCGGTGGATGAGCTGACCCGGTTCCAGCCGGGCCGGTTCGTGTATTTCTATCGTGAGCCGCCGCCGGAGACGCCGGTGCCGTTCCCGGTGGAGGTGTTGTATCGCGGCGATGGGCTGGTGGTGGTCGACAAGCCGCCGTTTCTGTCGACGATTCCGCGGGGTGCGCACATCCGGGAGACGGTGACGGTGCGGTTACGGCGGGATCTGGATCTGCCGGATCTGGTGCCGGTGCATCGGCTCGATCGGATGACTGCCGGGGTGTTGCTGTGTACGAGTGATCCGGCGTTGCGACGCCCGTATCAGGAGTTGTTCGAGCGGCAGCGGGTGCGCAAGGTGTACGAGGCGATCGCGGGGTATCGGCCCGAGCTGGAGTTTCCGCGTACGGTGCGGACGAAAATCGTCAAGCGGCATGGTGAGTTGACGGCGACGCAGGTGCCCGGCGAGCCGAATTCGGAGACTCGGATCGAGCTCGTCGAGCATCGTGGCGGTCGGGCGCGGTATCGGTTGTTTCCGCGCACGGGGCGTACGCATCAGTTGCGGTTGCACCTGTTGTCGTTGGGTGTGCCGATCGAGGGGGACAATTTCTATCCGGTGTTCGTGCGCCGCGCGCCGGGGCAGTTCACCGATCCGTTGCAGTTGCTGGCGCGCACGTTGGAGTTCACGGATCCGGTGAGTGGTCGGGTGCGTCGGTTCGACAGTGTGCGGGAGTTGTCGTGGTGAGTGGACCGGTGTCCTGATTGTGGGTGCGGGGCCGCGGCATGAAACAATCGGTTTCCGTGAAGACCTTCGAATCCCTGTTCGCCGAGCTGACCGAGCGTGCTGCGACCCGCCCTGAGGGTTCCGGCACCGTTGCTGCGTTGGATGCCGGTGTCCATGCGCAGGGCAAGAAGGTACTCGAGGAAGCCGGCGAAGTGTGGATCGCCGCCGAGTACCAGTCCGATGAGGAGCTCGCCGAGGAGATCTCGCAGCTGCTGTACTGGACGCAGGTGTTGATGGTGGGGCGTGGACTGAAGCTCGAGGACATCTACAAGCATCTGTGACGGCCGGTGAGCGTCGCCTCGGTGGCGGGTGCGCCGTCCGTGCCCCGGATGTGTCCTGATCGAATCTTCGTGTCCCCTTCTGTCTGAAAGGTTTCTTCCATGCTGCGCGTTGCGGTTCCCAACAAGGGTTCGTTGTCCGAGTCCGCCGCCGAGATTTTGAGGGAGGCCGGTTACCGCTGGCGTTCCGATTCTCGGGATCTGACTGTGATCGATCCGGTCAACGAGGTCGAGTTCTTTTTCTTGCGTCCGAAGGACATCGCGATCTACGTCGGGTCGGGTGAGTTGGATCTGGGGATCACCGGCCGGGATCTGGCGTTGGATTCGGGTGCGCCGGTCAGCGAGCGGTTGTCGTTGGGGTTCGGGTCGTCGCGGTTCCGGTATGCGGGTCCGAAGGATCGGGCGTGGAAGATCGAGGATCTGCAGGGTCTGCGGGTCGCGACGTCGTACGCGAATCTGGTGCGTCAGGATCTGGCGGAGCGGGGTATCGAGGCGACGGTGATTCGGCTCGATGGTGCGGTGGAGATCTCGATCCAGCTCGGTGTCGCGGATGCGATTGCCGATGTGGTGGGGTCGGGTCGCACGCTGCGGCAGCATGATCTGGTGGCGTTCGGTGAGTCCCTGTGCGATTCGGAGGGTGTGCTGATCGAGCGGGAGGGTGCGGATCGGACCGATCGGGCTCGTAACCAGTTGATTGCCCGGCTCGAGGGCGTGGTGTTCGCGCAGCAGTACGTGATGATCGATTACGACTGCCCGAAGCATTTGCTCGACGCCGCGGTGAAGGTGACGCCGGGTTTGGAGTCGCCGACGATCTCGCCGCTGGCGAACGATTATTCGGTGGCGGTGCGGGCGATGGTGTCGCGTAAGGGTCACAATGCGGTGATGGATCAGCTTGCGGAGCTCGGTGCCCGCGCGATCCTGGCGTCGGACATCCGGTCGTGCCGTGCGATGCGGGGCGTCGCGGGCGAGTGAACGGTGCCCCCTGCTGGGGGTGGGTGACGGGTGCGGTCTCGCGTCAGCGGGGCCGCACTTGCACGTTCTGGGTGATGCGTCCGAGCGGGCCGTGTTCGTCGTGGAGTACTCCGGTGGTCATGCCGATGCCGTCGGGGCCGACGGAGGTTTCCGCGGAGATGCCGGTCCAGTGGCTGCTGGGTTCGCGGAACAGGTGGACGGTCAGGTCGGTGTTGAGGAACAGCCAGTGTGCGGGGTCGAGTTTCGATCCGATGCCGTTGGCGACGTCGGCGACGGTGAAGAGTCGTTCGAGGCAGGTGGGGGTTTCCCCTTCGACGAGGTCGAGGCGGGCGCGGAGCCATGCGGCGGACGGCCCGGGTACTCCGAGTGGGGTCACGATGTGCCAGTCGAGGGTGTCGATGTAGCCGCTGAGCCCGAACAGGGTCATGTCGGAGGGCTCGGCGGCGGGGTCGATGGGGGTCAGTGCCGGTTCGGAGGTGCGGGCGACGCCGGGGAGGTCGTGGGTCTGAAGGCGCCAGCCGGTGCCGCGCGCCACGGCGCGTGCGGTGCCGCCGGGGGTGGTGGCCCACAGTTCGGCGACGACGAGTTCGATCTGGCGGCCAGGCCGGTCGAGGCGGGTGCGCACTTCGATGTCGGTCAGCGGTACGGGGCCGAGCAGGTCGATGCAGAGGCGGGAGAGCCGGGTGTCGGGGCGCGGCAGGTGGCGGGCGAGGGCGCGGGCGAGTAGGGCGGACGGGGGTGCGCCGTGCTGCAGGTCGGGACCCCAGGTGCTGACGGTGTGGCGGGTGGGTCGGAAGTATTCGACGTGGGTGTCGGGTGGGGTGCGCTCGCGTGTGCTTTCGGGTGCGGGGATGGGCACGAAATAGGCGGTGTCGCTCACGCGGTCGGTCTCCCGGGTCTGGTCGAGTATGAGCTTTCGATGATGGCAGGGCCGGTGGGTGTGGGGTGCGTGGGGGCTCACCTGCGGTCACCTGGCAGGCTGGTGTGCGGCCTGGCACCGTGTCGGGTCTGGCGTCACGAGTGTGGCGGTTGTATGTAGGTGAAGGTGGCACGGCGATGGCAGTAGGCGGACTCGGGCGCAGCGGACCGTTCGAGGTGGGCGATCGGGTGCAGTTGACCGACGCCAAGGGCCGCAAGTACACCGTGGTGCTCGAGCCGGGTAAGGAGTTCCACACCCATCGCGGCGGGATCCTGCATGACGATCTGATCGGTACGGACGAGGGCACGGTGGTGACCTCGACGAACGGCACGCCGTATCTGGCGTTGCGTCCGCTGCTGGTCGATTATGTGCTGTCGATGCCGCGTGGGGCGCAGGTGATCTATCCGAAGGATGCGGCGCAGATCGTGCACGAGGGCGACATGTTCCCGGGGGCGCGTGTTCTCGAGGCGGGTGCCGGGTCGGGTGCGTTGACGTGTTCGCTGCTGCGGGCGGTGGGCCCGGAGGGCTCGGTGATCTCGTACGAGGTGCGCGACGATCATGCGGTGCATGCGGTGCGCAATGTGGAGACGTTCTTCGGGGAGCGTCCGGCGAACTGGGATCTGACGGTCGCCGATGTCGCGTCGTACGACGTCGAGAAGCACGGGCCGGTGGATCGGGTGGTGCTGGACATGTTGGCGCCGTGGGATGCGTTGCCTGCGGTGGCGAATGCGTTGGTGCCCGGTGGTGTGTTGATCGTGTATGTGGCGACGGTGACGCAGTTGTCGAAGGTCGTCGAGGCGATGCGTGAGCAGACGTGCTGGACCGAGCCGCGGTCGTGGGAGTCGATCGTGCGGGACTGGCATGTGGTGGGGTTGGCGGTGCGGCCGGAGCATCGTATGCAGGGGCATACCGCGTTCCTGGTGTCGGCCCGGAAGTTGGCGGAGGGGACTGTCACGCCGAGACCGCAGCGGCGTCCCAGCAAGGGCTGAGACGCCGGCCGCTGGTCGGGGGAGTGTCGGTTCACTCGCAGGTCAGGCGTCCCAGTTCGAGGAGGGAGCAGGTGCTGTCGTCGGCGAGCAGCCATGCGTCGTCGGCCTCGGTGAAGGTGAGCGTCAGGGGCGCGCCGCCGTGTGGGCCGGTGACCTCGGTGACGGCGGTGACGGTGGTGTCGTCGATGCCGGTGACCTCTGCGACCGTGGCGGTGAGCGGGTAGCCGGTGAGTACTTCGTTGAACTGGGTGATCACGGCGGTGCGGGCCTCGCCGTTTTCGATGACGGCGACCTTGGCGGCGACGGGGGCGGCGGGGTCGAAGAACACGTCCATCTGTGTCTGGAGGTCGGCGGCCGTGACGGGTGCGTCGACGGTGCCGGTGGTGGCGGCGGTTGCGTCGGCGCTGGTGGGGGTCGTGGTCGACGTCTCGGTGGTGGTGTCGTTCTCCGAGGAACAGGCGGGCAGTGCGGTGACGGCGAGGACGGTGGCCGCAGCGGCCCAGAGGGTGCGGGTGTTCACAGAAGTGGTCCTTTCGGGAACAGACGAAACGGCACGAGCATCGAGATTAGGTAAGGCTAACAGTGCGGCGGAGGGGTGTGTCGCCGTGGCGCCGTGACAGGGACGACACGCGTTCGCAACACCAGGATTTCGTGTCACCCCCCACTTTTCGGTGAACTGCCGGTAGCGTGGAATGACCAAGTGGAGGGAGTCGCACATGAGCTCGTCAGAGAAACCGGACTCGGGTGCTGCCGCACGGGAACTCGAAGAACTGCGCGCCGAGGTGGTCGCCCTCCGGACCAGGCTCACCGAACCGTCCGATCGGCTCCGCGACCTCGAGTCGCGGCTCGAGTCGGTCACGATACGTAACGGGAAGCTGCTCGAGACTCTCAAGGAGGCCCGGCAGCAGTTGCTCACGCTCCGCGAAGAGGTCGATCGGCTCGGTCAGCCGCCCAGCGGGTACGGGGTGTTGCTCGAGGCGTTCGAGGACAGCACTGTCGATGTGTTCACGTCGGGCCGCAAGATGCGGGTGGGGGTCTCCCCGAATCTCGAGGTCGAATCGTTCCGGACGGGCCGGACGGTGCGTCTGAACGAGGCGTTGACGGTCGTCGAGGTCGGCGGGTTCGAGCAGGTCGGGGAAATCACCACGTTGCGCGAGCTGCTCGACGACGGGCGCCGCGCGTTGGTGGTCGGGCATGCCGACGAGGAGCGGGTGGTGTGGCTGTCGGAGCCGCTCGCGCAGATCGCGGCCCGCACTCTCGATTCGTCGGTCGAGGATGTCATCGACGAGAACGGTGACCGGTTGACGCTGCGCTCGGGTGATTCGTTGCTGGTCGACAGTAAGGCCGGGTACGCGTTCGAGCGGATCCCGAAGGCCGAGGTCGAGGATCTGGTGCTCGAGGAGGTGCCGGACGTCGACTACGGTGATATCGGTGGTCTGGGTCGGCAGATCGAGCAGATCCGCGATGCGGTCGAGTTGCCGTTCCTGCACAAGGATCTGTTTCGCGAGTATGCGCTGCGACCACCGAAGGGTGTGCTGTTGTACGGCCCACCTGGGTGCGGTAAGACTCTCATCGCGAAGGCGGTGGCGAATTCGCTGGCGAAGAAGATCGCTGAGGCCCGCGGTGAGGATTCGAAGGAGGCGAAGTCCTTCTTCCTCAACATCAAGGGTCCGGAGCTGCTCAACAAGTTCGTCGGTGAAACCGAGCGGCACATTCGGATGATTTTCCAGCGGGCTCGGGAGAAGGCGTCCGAGGGCACTCCGGTGATCGTGTTCTTCGACGAGATGGATTCGATTTTCCGTACCCGCGGTTCGGGTGTGTCGTCGGATGTGGAGACGACGGTGGTGCCGCAGTTGCTCAGTGAGATCGACGGTGTCGAGGGGCTCGAGAATGTCATCGTCATCGGTGCCTCCAACCGTGAGGACATGATCGACCCGGCGATCCTGCGGCCGGGCCGGCTCGATGTGAAGATCAAGATCGAGCGTCCCGATGCGGAGGCGGCGCTCGACATCTTCTCGAAGTACCTGACCGAGCAGTTGCCGGTGCACGCCGACGACATCGCCGAGTTCGGTGGCGATCGGACGGCGTGTGTGCGGGCGATGATCGAGCGGGTGGTCGATCGGATGTACGCGGAGTCGGAGGAGAACCGGTTCCTGGAGGTCACCTACGCCAACGGCGACAAGGAGGTCCTGTACTTCAAGGACTTCAACTCGGGTGCGATGATCCAGAACATCGTCGACCGCGCGAAGAAGTACGCGATCAAGGCGGTGCTGGACACCGGGACGAACGGTCTGCGGGTGCAGCATCTGCTCGACTCGATCGTCGACGAGTTCGCCGAGAACGAGGATCTGCCGAACACCACCAACCCCGACGACTGGGCGCGGATCTCCGGGAAGAAGGGCGAGCGGATCGTGTACATCCGCACGCTGGTCACGGGCAAGAATGCAAGCGCGAGCCGCGCGATCGACACCGAGTCGAACACCGGCCAGTACCTGTAGGACGCCTCATGCCGTTGCCGCGTGTGCTGGCCCGGGTCAATCGGGTGGCCACGAATCGGATTGCGACACCGGTAGCCCGGTTTCTGCCGGGCGCCGGTGTCGTCGAGCATCGTGGTCGTCGGTCGGGGCGGCAGTACCGGACTCCGGTGTTGTTGTTCACCGATGGTGCGCGGTTCCGGGTGGCGTTGACCTATGGCACCGACACCGACTGGGTCCGTAACGTGCGGGCGGCCGGGGGTGCGGTGCTGCTCACCCGGGGGCGGCGGGTGCCGGTCACGGACCCGACCATCGGATGTGATCCGGGGGCCGGGTGGGCGCCGTGGCCGGTCGGGGCGGTGTTGCGGCTGATCGATGCGTCGAGCTATCTGGATTGTGCGGCCCGCCGCACGGGCGCGGGGTCCTCGATCACCTAGTCTCGATGGTATGCAGCGGATCATCGGTATCGAGGTCGAGTACGGGATTTCGTCGCCCAGTGACCCCACAGCGAACCCCATTCTCACGTCCACCCAGGCGGTGCTCGCGTACGCGGCGGCGGCGGGAGTGCCGCGCGCGAAGCGGACCCGGTGGGATTACGAGGTGGAGTCGCCCTTGCGGGATGCCCGTGGGTTCGATCTGGGGCGGTTCAACGGCCCGGCGCCGGTGATCGACGCCGACGAGGTCGGGGCGGCGAACATGATTCTCACCAATGGGGCGCGCCTGTATGTCGATCATGCGCATCCGGAGTTCTCGGCACCGGAGGTCACCGACCCGCTCGATGCGGTGATCTGGGACAAGGCAGGCGAGCGGGTGATGGAGGCCGCGGCGCGGCATGCGTCGAGTGTGCCGGGAGCGCCGCGCCTGCAGTTGTACAAGAACAACGTCGACGGTAAGGGCGCGTCCTACGGCACGCACGAGAATTACCTGATGGCGCGGGACACCCCGTTCTCAGCGGTGGTGGCGGGGCTGACCCCGTTCTTCGCGTCCCGGCAGGTGATCTGCGGGTCGGGGCGGGTGGGGATCGGGCAGTCCGGGGACGAACCGGGTTTCCAGCTGTCGCAGCGTGCCGATTACATCGAGGTCGAGGTCGGGTTGGAGACCACCCTCAAGCGCGGCATCATCAACACCCGCGACGAGCCGCACGCCGATCCCGACAAGTATCGGCGTCTGCATGTGATCATCGGTGATGCGAACCTGGCGGAGATGTCCACGTACCTGAAGGTCGGTACGACCGCGTTGGTGCTCGATCTGATCGAGGCGGGTGTCGATCTGTCGGATCTGCAGTTGGCGCGGCCGGTCACGGCGGTGCATCACATCAGTCACGATCCGACGCTGCGGAAGACGGTGGCGTTGTCCGACGGCCGGGAGGTCACGGGTCTGGCGTTGCAGCGTCTGTACCACGAGCGGGCTGCGAAGTTCCACGACGGCACCGACGATGCACGGGTGCTCGACATTCTCGACAAGTGGGCGATGGTGCTCGATCTGCTCGAGCGGGACCCGATGGAGTGCGCGGATCTGTTGGATTGGCCCGCGAAGCTGCGGTTGCTCGAGGGATTCCGGCAGCGGGAGTCGCTGGCCTGGTCGGCGCCGCGGCTGCACATGGTGGATCTGCAGTATTCGGATGTGCGTCTCGACAAGGGCCTGTACAACCGGCTGGTGGCCCGCGGGTCGATGCAACGTCTGGTCACCGAACAGCAGGTGCTCGATGCGGTGCACTCCCCGCCGACGGACACCCGCGCGTATTTCCGTGGTGAGTGTCTGCGCCGGTTCGGTGCCGATATTGCAGCGGCGTCGTGGGATTCGGTGATTTTCGATCTCGGGGGTGAGTCGCTGGTGCGGATCCCGACTCTCGAGCCGTTGCGGGGCAGTCGCGCGCATGTCGGGGAGCTGCTCGAGACGGCGCAGTCGGCTGCGGAACTGGTCGATCAGCTCACTCACTGACCTTCCGATGCCCGCACGGGTGTGGGGTGGTGGGGTCGCGACACGCGCCGGGACGCCGCGCGCGGTCGCCTCTGCTCGGTAGTGTGGAGAGCAATGTCGTGGTGTGCGGCACGGTCGCCGACCGGGGTCGTGTGCCACTCGAGTGCAGGAGGAGGTCGCGGCTATGGCGCAGGAGCAGACCACACGCGGTGGCGGCGGAGACGACGACGAGGTGACCGGCGACGGCGGTGCGGGTCAGGAACGCCGTGAGAAGCTGGCCTCGGAGACCGACGATCTCCTCGACGAGATCGATGATGTGCTCGAGGAGAATGCGGAGGACTTCGTCCGGGCGTATGTGCAGAAGGGTGGCCAGTGACAGCGGACAGATCCTCGCTTCCTTACCGCGAGGTGCAGGGTCGCCTGCACCTCGCGTCCCCGTTGTCGTCGTTCACCGATCATTTGCGGGCGTATGCGCCGGAGTTGTTGCCGGAGAACCGGTTCGTGCGTGAGCAGGGTAGTTTCGGTGAGCTCGCACCGCACGGCACGACGATCGTGGCGGTCACGTTCGACGGTGGGGTGATCCTCGCGGGCGACCGGCGCGCCACGATGGGCAACATGATTGCGTCACGTGACGTGGAGAAGGTGTTCGTCACCGACGCGTACTCGGCGGCGGGTATCGCCGGCACGGCGGGGTTGGCCGTCGAGATGGTGCGCTTGTTCGCGGTCGAGCTCGAGCACTACGAGAAGATCGAGGGTGTCTCGCTGACCTTCGACGGTAAAGCGAACCGGCTGGCGTCGATGGTGCGCGGCAATCTCGGGGCGGCGATGCAGGGTCTTGCGGTGGTGCCGTTGCTCGTCGGGTTCGATGTGGATGCGTCGGATGTGCGGCGGGCGGGGCGGATCGTGTCGTACGACGTGGTCGGTGGTCGCTACGAGGAACGCGCCGGGTATCACGCGGTGGGGTCCGGGTCGGTGTTCGCGAAGTCGGCGCTCAAGAAGCTCTACCGCGCCGACGCCGACGAAGCGGCTGCGCTGCGCATCGCGGTCGAGTCGTTGTACGACGCGGCCGACGATGATTCGGCGACCGGTGGCCCGGATACCACCCGCGGGATCTATCCGACCGCGGTGGCGATCACCGCGGCCGGGGCAGTAGTGGTTCCGGAAGCGGTGTTGGCGGAGTTGGCGCAGGCAATCGTGGTCGACCGTACTGCAGGAGGTGCCCGATGACGTTGCCGTATTATGCGTCCGCCGAGCAGATCATGCGTGATCGTTCGGAGCTGGCCCGCAAGGGCATCGCCCGGGGACGCAGTGTGATCGCGTTGATCTATTCCGACGGTGTGGTGTTCGTGGCGGAGAATCCGTCGAAGGCGCTGCACAAGATCAGTGAGCTGTACGACCGGCTCGGGTTCGCCGCGGTGGGCAAGTACAACGAGTTCGAGAGTCTGCGGCGGTCGGGGATCATGCGCGCCGACATGCTCGGCTATTCGTACGATCGGCGGGATGTGACGGGCCGGTCGCTGGCGAATGCGTACGCGCAGACCCTCGGGACGATCTTCACCGATCAGCCGAAGCCGTACGAGGTGGAGATCTGTGTCGCGGAGGTCGGTCGTGCGGGCGATGATGCGTCGGCGCAGCTGTACCGCATCACCTACGACGGGTCGATCGTCGACGAGCCGCAGTTCGTGGTGATGGGCGGAAACACCGAACCGATCCTGACGGCTGTGCGCGAGTCGTACCGTCCGGGACTGGACTTGGCGGCGGCGATCGAGGTGGCCGTGTCCGCATTGCAGAAGGGTACGTCGACCGGGGGTGATGCCGCCGGGCGTGTCCTCGGTCGCGGGGAGCTGGAAGTGGCGGTGCTCGAACGGTCCCGGCCGCGGCGTGCGTTTCGGCGTATCTCCGGTGCGGCACTCGATGCTCTGCTGCCTGCGGCCACCGCGGCAGCTGCCCCGTCCGATACCGCGACCGAGAACACTGGGGACGACGACGGCACCGATCAGGGTGCGAGCTGAGCATCCGGTAATCGGTACACGGTCAGCGCCGTCGGTACCGCTTTCACCTCGAAGGCGGTACCGTCGGCGCTGACTTCTCCGTCGGTCGCCAACGCGACCGGCGGTCCGCCCAGCCGCACCGACACCGACGTGACGTCACGCTGCTGGTACACGGCGGTGCTGCCGAGGGTGCCGGTGGCGGCCGCGAACAACAGCCGCGTGCGCGACCAGCGCCGATCGGCGCGCAGGTACCGCACGTCGAGAGTGCCGGCATCGAGAGCGGTCCGCGACATCGGCACCTGATCGGTGGGCCGATAGTGGCCGTTGCCGATGAACAGCAACCACAGTGCCGTGTCGATGCCGTCCACCCGGGCCTGTATCGGGCTGGCGGTGGCGAGTACCGCGACCATCGCGGCGGCCGCGGCGGGCCATTTCCCGATGCGGGGTTCCCACAGCTCCCGGAGCCGCACCGAATCGGGGTAGCCGCCGAGGCTGGCGGTGTTGAGGAAAATCCGGTTGCGGTGTCCGTGGGGGCCGGTGACGGTCACCGCACCGAGGTCGATGCGGGCCGCGAGTCCACCGGTGACGGCGCGGGCCGTGTCGCCGGTGGTGCCGGAGCCGACGTCGAGGGCGAAATGGTTGAGGGTGCCGCCGGGGAACACCGCGAGCGGTAGGTCATGACGGTGCGCGAACGCGGCGCCGGTCGCGACGGTGCCGTCCCCGCCGCACACCCCCAGCGCCCGGGGGCGGACGGTGGTGACGAGTTGTTCGAGGTGCTCCTCGAGATCGGTGTCGGGGTCGAGGAGTTCGATGCGGGCCTGTGGAAGCAGTTCGGCGAGGTCCGCTGCGATGGTGTCGCTGCTGCCGGACTGCGGGTTGACCACCACCAGCAGCCCACGGCCGCCGGGCAGTGCCGGGGCATCGGCGGCGGTGTCGACGCGGGCCGGTTCCGCGGTGCGGACCGCCCACCAGCGCCGGGTGGACAGCGCGACCGCGGAGCCCACGGCGGCACCGACGAGGACATCGCTGGGCCAATGCACCCCGGTGTGGACCCGTGAATAGGCGACGGCGGCCGCGAGCGGGGCCAGCATCGCGCCTGCCGCCGGTGATTCGAGTGCCACCCCGGTGGCGAAGGCTGCCGCCGAGGCGGCATGCCCGGACGGGAACGACGAGGACCGGGGGATCGGCACGAGGCGCCGCGCGAATCGGGGGTCGGTGCGGGCCGGGGGACGTCGGCGGGGCAGCAGTGGTTTGAGGGCAGCGTTGGCCAGCGCACTGGCACCGGCCACCGACAACAGCCCGCGGACCGCGCCGCGGCGGGCCCGGCCGCCGTACAGGACGCACACCGCGGCGCACCCCATCCACAGGACACTGTGATCGGCGCTGCGGGTGAGTCGGCGGAAAGTCGAATCGACGGCGGTCGGAACACGGTCGGTGAGCGTGAAGAGCGCATGGTCGGCGTCGCGGGTCTGTCGGTGGAAGGTCACAGGTGGGAACTGTAGATGCGTTGCACCCGCTCGGGGTCGGGTGTGCGCGGTACTGTCGAAGTGTGCAGCGACGAATCATGGGTATCGAGACGGAGTTCGGCGTCACGTGCACCTTCCACGGGCATCGCAGGTTGAGCCCGGACGAGGTGGCCCGCTATCTGTTCCGGCGGGTGGTGTCGTGGGGTCGCAGCTCGAATGTGTTCCTTCGGAACGGGGCGCGCCTGTATCTCGATGTGGGTTCCCACCCGGAGTACGCGACCGCCGAGTGCGACGATCTGCTTCAGCTGGTCGAGCATGATCATGCGGGGGAGCGGGTGCTCGAGGATCTGCTCGTCGATGCGGAGGAACGCCTCGCCGAGGAAGGTATCGGCGGCGACATCTACCTGTTCAAGAACAACACCGATTCGGCCGGGAATTCGTACGGCTGCCACGAGAATTTTCTGGTGGCGCGGGTCGGGGAATTCTCTCGTATTTCCGATGTGCTGTTGCCGTTCCTGGTGACCCGCCAGTTGATCTGCGGGGCCGGAAAGGTACTGCAGACGCCGAAGGCGGCGACGTTCTGCCTGTCGCAGCGCGCCGAGCACATCTGGGAGGGTGTGTCGTCGGCGACGACCCGGTCGCGGCCGATCATCAACACCCGCGATGAGCCGCACGCCGACGCCGAGAAGTACCGGCGGTTGCATGTGATCGTGGGCGATTCGAACATGTCGGAGACCACGACGATGCTCAAGGTCGGGTCGGCGTCGTTGGTGCTCGAGATGATCGAGGCCGGGATCTCGTTCCGCGATTTCGCGTTGGACAATCCGATCCGCGCGATCCGGGAGGTCAGTCACGACTTGACCGGCCGCCGCCCGGTGCGGTTGGCGGGGGGCCGGCAGGCCAGCGCCCTCGATATCCAACGCGAATATCATGCGCGGGCGGTGGAGTATCTGCGGCACCGCGAGCCGGATGCGCATGTGGCGCAGGTGGTGGATCTGTGGGGTCGGGTCCTCGACGCCGTCGAATCGCAGGATTTCGCGAAGGTCGACACCGAAGTGGACTGGGTGATCAAACGCAAACTGTTCCAGCGGTATCAGGATCGCTACAACATGGAGTTGTCGGATCCGAAGATCGCCCAGCTGGATTTGGCGTATCACGACATCAAACGGGGGCGGGGTGTGTTCGATCTGTTGCAGCGCAAGGGGCTGGCGACACGGTTGACCACCGACGATGCGGTGGATCGGGCGGTGGACACGCCGCCGCAGACCACCCGCGCGAAGCTGCGTGGTGATTTCATCGCCGCCGCGCAGGAGGCGGGCCGTGATTTCACGGTCGACTGGGTGCATCTCAAGCTCAACGATCAGGCGCAGCGCACCGTGTTGTGCAAGGACCCGTTCCGGTCGGTCGACGAGCGGGTAGAGCGGCTCATCGCGTCGATGTAGCGGCCGCCGCCGAGCGACACGGTATCGAGTCCCGGCACTCACCCGCACGGATGCGGGCGGGTGAGTGGGCGTCGGGGGCATTAGGGTTGGCCCGTGGCGATCTCGAAAGTCGAACGGTTGGTCAACTTGGTCATCGCGTTGCTGTCCACCCGGCAGTTCCTCACCGCGGAGAAGATCCGTGCCTCGGTGGCGGGTTATGCGGAGTGTGCGAGCGACGAGGCGTTCAGCCGCATGTTCGAACGCGACAAGAACGAACTGAGGGACCTCGGGATTCCGCTCGAGACGGGGGTGCCGTCGCGGTACTCCACCGTCGAGGGCTATCGCATCAACCGGGACGCCTATGCGTTGCCGGAGATCGAGCTGAGCCGGGAGGAGACCGCCGCGGTGGCGGTCGCGGCGGCGCTGTGGGAGTCGCCGGAGTTGACGTCGGCGGCGCAGGGCGCGTTGCTCAAGTTGCGGGCCGCCGGGGTGCAGGTCGACGCCGACCCGGCGGGTACGGTCGCGGCGATCCCGGCGCGGGCCCGCGGTTCCGAACCTGCCCTGCAGAAGTTGCTTGCCGCGGTCGACGAGCGGCAGGCCGTGCAGTTCGAGCATCGTAGTGCCCCCACCGATCCGTGGACGCTGCGCACGGTCGAGCCGTGGGGTGTGGTGACCGTGCACGGCCGCTGGTATCTGGTCGGGCATGACCGGGATCGTGCCGCGACCCGCACGTTCCGCCTGTCGCGCATCTCGGATGAGGTCACGGTGGTCGGGGACCGGGGTGCGGTGCAGATCCCTGTCGGGGTGGATCTGCGGGCCCGGGTGCTCGCCGCGACCCGCCCCGGGGATGTGACCGGGTCGGCGCGGGTGTGGGTGGCTGCGGGCCGCGCGTACGAGGTGCGTCGGCTCGGACGGGAGCTCGGGGCGCGGCAGATCGGTGACCGCGACGGCTCCGTGTTCGAGGTACCGCTGCGCTCCGGGGAATGGATCGCCCGCACCCTTGCGGGGCAGGGCGCCGACGCGTTGGTGCTCGACCCGCCGGAGTTGCGCGACGAGGTGCGGCAGATCCTGTCGCGGGTCGCCGCCGGTGGTACGGCAGAACACGCCGGTACAGCTGATCACAACGCAGCCGATCACAACGCAGCCGATCACAACGCGGCAGACCGCAGCGCGGGGGACGACACGGTGGGGGAGGAACGTCGATGAGCAGTACCCGACTGGCCGGGCGCTTGACCCGGCTATTGAATCTGGTGCCGTACTTCACGGCCCGGCCGGGGATCAGCGCCGCCGAGGCCGCCCGCGATCTGGGTGTCACCCCGAAACAGATCATGGACGACCTGAATCAGCTGTGGGTGTGCGGGCTGCCCGGCTACGGCCCCGGTGACCTGATCGACCTGTCGTTCTCCGAGGAGAGCATCGTGGTGACGTTCACCGCGGGCATCGACCGCCCGTTGCGGTTGACCTCTACCGAAGCGACGGTGCTGCTCGTCGCACTACGGTCCCTGCTCGAGATGCCCGGGGTGGTCGATCCGACGGCAGCGCAGAGCGCCATCGCCAAGATCGAGGCGGCCGCCGGGAGCGCCGCGGCGGGCGCGGACATCGCGGCTGCTCCGGTCCCCGACGATCCCGTCGCCGCACGCGTGCGCGCGGCCGTCCGCGACCGGCGTGCAGTGCACCTGACCTACTATTCGGCGTCCCGCGACACCGTCTCCGAACGCGATGTCGACCCGATCCGCATCGTGCTCATCGACGAGCACACGTATCTGCAGGCGTGGTGCCGCACCGCCGAAGGCGTGCGGCTGTTCCGGTTCGACCGGATCGACGAGGCTCGGGTCCTCGACGAACCTGCGCGGCCCCCGCAACGGGCCCTCGACGACGATGAACACCTCGAACTGTTCGCCGGGGACCCGTCGTTGCCTGCCGCCCGGCTGCGGATCGCCCCGTCGTACACATGGCTGCTCGACTACTACCCGCTCACCGACGTGACCGTGCTGCCCGACGGTAGTTGTGAGGCGGTGCTGCGGTTCGCGTCGCCGGAGTGGCTGGTGCGGCTGGTGGTGGGCCTCGGTGCCGGCGTGCGGGTGCTCGGCCCGCCACCACTGCGCGACGCGGTGCAGGCCCGGGCGGCCGCGGCGCTCGACGCCTACGTGGCCCTCGGGGGCGACACGGCCGTGTAGAGCCGACACCGTCGTGTGAACACTGCGCGAACTGTGGGGGGAACCGCTTCTGCCGGGCCGTCGATGTGCTGTGGGTCCGGTAGCATCGTGCAGAGCCAATCAGTGGAGGTTGTAAATGGGTGCAATGAGCCCGTGGCACTGGGCCATCGTCGCGTTGGTCGTCATCATCTTGTTCGGCTCGAAGAAGCTGCCGGATGCCGCGCGCGGTCTGGGCCGTTCGCTTCGGATCTTCAAGAGCGAGGTCAAGGAGATGCAGAACGACGGCGCGTCGACGACGGCCCCGCAGCCCGCGCCGAACCCGTTGCCCGCAGCGGCGGAGCCGACGCAGCAGATTCCGACGCAGCAGGCAGCTCAGCCCGACCAGCGGTCGGCCTGACCGAGTTCTCCCCACCGGGGCACCCGCCGGGTGTCCCGGTTTCCGCTGACCCCAGTGCCCCACCGCGGTGGTGGCCCTGACAGGAGCTGAGATCCGCACCGTGCGCATCCCGTTCGATCCACGCCGTAGTCGGCGCAAGGCCAATCCCGACGGCAACATGTCGCTGGTCGAGCATCTCTACGAGCTGCGCACACGGCTGCTCATCGCCGTCGCCGCGGTGATCGTCACCACCATCGCCGGGTTCTTCTGGTACAGCCACGGCCCGTTCGGCACGTCGAGTCTCGGTGAGATCCTGCTCGAACCGTATTGTTCGCTGCCGGCCGCGTCCCGCGCCGACTTCAGCAGCGACGGAGGCTGTTATCTGTTGGCCACCGGCCCCTTCGAGCAATTCATGTTGCGGTTGAAGGTCGCCGCGACCGCCGGTGTGGTGCTCGCGTGCCCGGTGTGGCTGTATCAGCTGTGGGCGTTCATCACCCCCGGCCTGTATTCGAAGGAACGCCGCTACGCGATCGGGTTCGTCACCTCCGGCGCGGTCCTGTTCGTCACCGGCGCGGTCCTGGCGTACCTGGTGGTCACGCACGCGTTGTCGTTCCTGTTGACTGTCGGCAACGACGTGCAGGTCACCGCACTGTCCGGCACCGAGTACTTCGGGTTCATGATCAATCTGCTGGTGATCTTCGGGGTGTCGTTCGAGATCCCGCTGGTGATCGTGGCGCTCAACGCGGTCGGGATGCTCTCCTACGAGAAACTCAAGGCCTGGCGCCGCGGCCTGATCATGGCCGTGTTCGTCTTCGCTGCGATCGCCACCCCCGGGCAGGATCCGTTCTCGATGCTGGCGTTGGCGTTGGCCCTGACCCTTCTGGTGGAGATCGCCATCCAGATCGCGCGCCTGAACGACAAACGGCGCGCCCGTAAGGCCCGCGCCGAAGGCTGGGGTGATCTCGACGACGAGGAGGGTTCGGCGATCCCGTCTCCGACTCCGGTCGAGAAGCCGTCTTCGGCTCCGGCACCCACCGACTATTCCGACACGCTGTGACGGGCCCCTCCGATACGCCGCGGGCGGATATGGCGGCGCCGCACCTGGAGACGTTCGCGTCCGGTCTGCCGTTTCCGCTGGACCCGTTCCAGCAGCAGGCGTGCCGCGCGCTCGAGGGCGGGCATTCGGTGCTGGTGTGTGCGCCCACCGGCGCCGGGAAGACCGTGGTCGGGGAATTCGCGGTGCATCTGGCCGTCGAGGCAGGCACCAAATGCTTCTACACCACCCCGATCAAGGCGTTGAGCAACCAGAAGTACGCGGATCTGTGTGCCCGGCACGGCAAAGACCGGGTGGGGTTGCTCACCGGCGATCAGTCGATCAACCCGAACGCGCCGGTGGTGGTGATGACCACCGAGGTGCTGCGCAACATGCTGTACGCGTCGTCGCCGACGCTGATCGGGCTGAGCCATGTGGTGATGGACGAGGTGCATTTCCTCGCCGACCGGTTCCGCGGTGCGGTGTGGGAAGAGGTCATCCTGCATCTGCCGGAGGATGTGCGGCTGGTGAGTCTGTCGGCGACGGTGTCCAACGCCGAGGAGTTCGGTGAGTGGATGACCACGGTGCGCGGCGACACCACCGTCGTCGTCGACGAGGTGCGTCCGATCCCGCTGCATCAGCACATGATGGTCGGGCCCCGTCTCTACGACCTGTTCGACGCCCGCGCCGAACCCGCCGACACGCCCGCGGCCGAGCGTCGCCGCGGGGTCGTGGTGGATCCGGAATTGGCGGCGCAGGTGCGGCGCCGCGCGAGCATCGACGGCGACCGCTGGCAGTCCCGCGGGCGGGGCACGTTCCGGCCGATTCCGCGCCCTGATGTGATCGCCCGCCTCGACGCGGAGGGGCTGCTCCCTGCGATCACGTTCGTGTTCTCCCGCGCCGGGTGCGACGCGGCGGTCTCGCAGTGCCTGCGGTCCGGGCTGCACCTGACGACCGAGGAGGAAGCCACCGAGATCCGGCGGATCGTCACCGAGCACACCCGCGAGTTGCCGCGCGCCGACCTCGAGGTGTTGGGGTTCGCGTCGTGGCGCACCGCGCTCGAACGTGGCATCGCGGCGCATCACGCGGGAATGTTGCCCGCCTTCCGGCACACCGTCGAAGAACTGTTCGTGCGGGGTCTGGTGCGGGCGGTGTTCGCCACCGAGACCCTCGCCTTGGGTATCAACATGCCGGCACGCACCGTGGTGCTCGAACGGTTGGTCAAATACAACGGGGAAACCCACGCCGAGCTCACTCCCGGCGAGTACACGCAGCTCACCGGGCGGGCCGGACGTCGCGGTATCGACGTCGAGGGACATGCGGTGGTGTTGTGGCAGCCGGGTGTGGAGCCGGCCGCGGTGGCGGGTCTGGCGTCGACGCGCACGTTCCCGCTGCGCAGTTCGTTCCGCCCGTCGTACAACATGGCGGTCAATCTCATCGACGCGGTCGGCGTCGAGCGGTCCCGCGCGCTGCTGGAGATGTCGTTTGCACAGTTCCAGGCCGACAAGTCGGTGGTCGGCGCCACCCGCGGCATCGAACGCAACGAGGCACAGCTGGCGAAGATGCGCGAGCAACTCGGCGGCGCCGACAGCGAGATCTTCGACTATGTGCGGTTGCGGGCGGATCTGACCGACGCCGAGCGGCAGCACGAGCGCACGAAGCGCCAGAATCGTCGGCAGGAAGCGGTCGAGTCGCTGGTGGCGTTGCGGCCCGGTGAGATCGTCGCGGTCCCGGCGGGCCGGCGCACCGGGTTGGCGGTGATCATCGACCCCGACCGGGATCTGAGCGATCCGCGTCCGTATGTGGTGACCGCCGACGGGTGGGCGGGTCGGCTCTCGGCGGGCGATTTTCCCACCCCCGCGGTGGTGGTGGGACGGTTGAAGTTGCCGCGGCACGCCGATCCGAGCACCGGTCGGGGCCGGCGGGACATCTCGTCGGCGTTGCGGTCGAAGGGGTTGGTGCCGCCGCGCCGCACCAAGCGGTCCCGCACGGGTGGCGGCGACACCCGCGAGATCGATTCGTTGCGCCGTGCGCTGCGCGGGCATCCGGCGCGGGAGAACCCGGATGTGGAGGCGTTGGCGCGGGTCGGGGAGCGCTACAACCGGTTGACGCGCGACACCGAGCATCAGCGACGTAAGACCGCGGCGACCACCGATTCGTTGGCGCGCACGTTCGAGCGGATCGTGTCGTTGCTGACGGAGCGGAGTTATCTGACCGGTGGGGACGATCCGGCGGCGACCGAGGCGGGGGAACGGCTCGCCCGGATCTACACCGAATCGGATCTGCTGGTCGCCGAGTGTCTGCGCACCGGAGTGTGGGCGGGGTTGTCGCCGGCGGAGCTTGCGGCGGTCGTCTCGACGGTGATCTTCGAGTCGCGGGGCGACGAGGTGCCGGAGGTGCGGGGTCCGACCGGGCCGATCCGGCGGGCGTTGGCCGATACGGTGCGGTTGTGCGACGAGTTGCGGGCCGATGAGCTGCGGCATCGGTTGCCGACGACCCGCGAACCGGATTTCGGGTTCGTGTCCGCCGCATACACGTGGGCAGGGACCGCATCGTTGACTGAGTCGCTGCTCGCGGCTGTCACCACGGGCAGTGAACTGTCACCGGGTGACTTCGTGCGGTGGTGCCGGCAGTTGATCGATCTGCTCGATCAGATCCGCACGACTTCGCAGGACCCGGCGTTGGCGAAGGCGGCGGGGCGGGCGGTCGGCGCGATCCGCCGGGGGGTCGTCGCCGTCGATGCGACCGCGGTATGAGCGGTGCCGCACGGGTGTCCGGGACGTGGGCGGCCTCCCACCCGTCCGGTATGTGTGGTTTGATACGCGCGCTGCCACACGGGGGACCGGTCGCTGGTGGGCATTACGGTGAACGTATGAACGATGGCGAGTGGAGGCGACGATGACCGGGCCGAACGATCCGCAGGACCCGCACGGCAACGAGCAGGGACGTGACCCGTGGGCCCCACCCGCGTCCGGCGCCGACCACGCCTCACCGCAGGCAGCTGCACCGCAGTGGGGTGCGCCCACGGGCGACTCCCCGGCGGCTCCGACCCAGCAGTGGGGAAGCGCGCCCGGGGGTGACCCTGCCGCAGCGACGCAGCAGTGGGGTGCCGCTCCCGGCGGCGATGCCGCGGCGCCCACCCAGCAGTGGGGACAGCAGTCGCAGCAGCAATGGGGAGCGGCGCAGCAAGGTCAGGCCGGCGGAGCCGCGTGGGGACCGCCGCAGGGTGGTCAGGCTCCGCAGGCGAACGGACAGTGGGGCCAGCAGCAGCCGCCGCAGTGGGGCGCCCAGCCCGGTCAAGGACCTGGTCCGCAGGGCTGGGGCACTCCTGCGCCGCCTCCCGCGCAGCCCGGGTGGGGACAGCCTCCCGGTCAGCCCGGACCGGCGGGCGGCCAGCAGTGGTCTCCGCAAGGTCAGCCCGGCCAGTCCTGGCAGCAGCCCGGAGTCGGGCAGGGCGGTCAGCCCGCATGGGGTCAGCAACAACAACCCGGTGGCGGTCCCTGGCAGCCGCAGCAGCAACCCGACGGCGCGTCCGGGGGCACTAATTCGAAGCTGCTGTTGATCCTCGGTGGTGTGGGCGCCCTTGTCGTGGTGGTGATCGTCGCGGTGATCGCGTTCATGACCCTCGGCGGCGGTACCACCCTCGATTCCGAGGCCGCGCAGGCCGGTGTCGCGCAGGTCCTGACCGAGTCGTACGGCGCCGAAGAGGTCGGCGACGTCGTATGCCCCGACGATCAGACGGTCGCGGCCGGTGCGAGCTTCGAGTGCACCCTCACCGTCGACGGGCAGCACCGGTCGGTGACGTTGACCTTCACCGACGACAACGGCACCTACGAGGTCAGCCGACCGAACTGACCGTCTCGACAGGAGATGCGTGTCATCCGAGATCCCCGCTCACTACCGAAGTGAGCGGGGATCTCGCTGTTGTTGCGACGGTGCGCGAGACAGATTCTCGGACAACGAGATCGACCGTGAAGGAGATGCGATGGCGGCGTGGCTCGAGGTTCTGGTGTCGATGATCGACGGTCCGCCCTCTCCTGTACAGGGAATCGTGCAGCCGTATCGGCCGAACGTCGAAACGGTTCACGTCGTATCAACCGCGTGACCCGTTTGCGGTTGATACACACCCCGAGTTCGCGCAGTTCGGCATGGATGCGAGGCGCACCGTAGGCGGAGAACACATGCGAGGCCCTGCTGCGGCACCACTGACTGCAGCGGTCAGGGCCGGTCGAGGTCGGCGAGCCAGTCTCGTATCCGTTCGACTCCTTCCGTGGTCGTCTGCAGCCCGAGAGCCTGGGCATGTTTTCCCTCGAGCACGAGAATGCGGTCGGTACGCACCGCCTCCAGCTCGCTGACCGCAGGATTGGACAGAATCGAGTCGAACGATTCTCGTCCGGCACCGAGCAGGTCGACCAGCAGGATCGCGTCCGGTTGTGCCCGAACGAGGTGTTCGGGGTCGGCGAACCCCGTGCGGGTCAGTCCGGTGCTGTCGGCAGCGTTACGGCCGCCGGCACGGGCGAGCAGATCGAGGGTGAAGCCGTTGCCCGCGTTGATCATCGGCCGTCCGGCTTGATTACTCAGGACCAGCACCGACGGGCCGGGCCCCGATACCGGGGCGATGCCTGCGAGATCACGCTCGATGTCCGCGGTCAGGACGGTGGCCTGCTCCGACGCTCCGATGGTGGTACCGATGGTGGTGATGTTGGCCAGCATCTCCTCGACGGTCCGCCAGGAATTCGGCAGGGTGAGAACCCGCACCGACGATGCTTCGAGCAGAGCGGCCGTATCCGATTCGCCTTCGTGTCGTGGAGTGATGATTGCCAGATCCGGGTCGGCCGCGAGAATCTGTTCGGGATCCGCCGCCCCATGAGCTGCAAAGGTCGTGCCGACCGACTGCATCACAGGCAGATGATTGGTCAAGGCCGGGCGGGTTTGGGTGTCGGGCACGAGAACGAGCCGATTACCTGCACCGAGCGCAGCGACGGTTTCGGCGACATCGGGCGAGATCGCCGCGATTCGTTGGGGGGCAGCGGGATCGGTGGATGCGTCGGCTGGGCCGGAGGTGCTCGTGCATCCGGCGAGGAAGCCGATCATGGCGACGGCGACGGTGCCGGAGATCAGGCGAGGACGGGACGAGACGGTCATGATGCTCCTGCAGGCGATGGTCCGGGGAAGGCGGTGACGCGGAGTGAACGGGTGGTGCGGTCGTGGTGGATGTGCACCGGCACGCCGTAGACCCGCTCGAGGCGGTTCGGGTCGAGCACGTCGGCGGGAGTTCCTGCTGCCACTATCCGTCCCGCGTGGAGCAGCACCAGACGGTCGCAGTATCGGGCCGCAAGATCGATGTCGTGGAGGCTGACGATCACCGCCGCGCCGCGGTGGTCGTCCGGTGGGGTGTCGGCGTGGGCACGCGCGAGGGTCAGAACGGTGATCTGGTGGGCGAGGTCGAGCGCGGAGATCGGCTCGTCCATCACCAGGACCGGCGCGTGCTGGGCCAGGGCGCGGGCGATGTGCACCAGTTGACATTCGCCGCCGGACAACCGCGTTGCGGGCCGGTCGGACAGATACTCGCATCCCGCACGTCGCAGTGCGGTGTCGACCATCCGGTCGCGGTGTGTAGCGTCGCCGGTCACGAGTGTGCCGAGGGTGACGATCTCCCGGACGGTCAGGTCGAAGTCGAGGCGGGTGTGCTGCGGGACGAAGGCGACGTGGCGGGCGCGGGCGCGCGGGCGCAGGGCTGTGAGATCGATGCCTGCGCAGAGCATCGAGCCGGACGAGATCGCAGTACCGGCACCGAGCGCGGACAGCAGGGTGGTTTTGCCGGAGCCGTTGGGTCCGATCAGACCGACGACGGTACCGGGTTCGATATCGAGATCGAGTCCGTGCAGCACCGTGCGTGTGCCTCGATCGATGCGCAGTCCGCGCAGCGAGAGCAACGGTGTAGTCACGAGCGGCCTCCGTGCGAGCCGCTGTTACGCAGGACGAGGTAGCCGAAGACCGGTGATCCGATCAGTGCGGCGACCGTGCCGGTCTGCAGGATCACGGGGTCGAACAGCAGGCGGGCTCCGAGGTCGGCGAGGACCAGGAAGGCAGCGCCGGTGAACATCGAGGCCGGCAGTAGCAGGGCGTGACGTGAGCCGAGAAGCAGCCGCACCGCGTGGGGTACCACCAGTCCGACGAACCCGATCACGCCGGCGACGGCGACCGCGGCCCCGGTGACGGCGGCGCCGGTGAGCAACAGCACCAACTGTTGTCTGCGGACGTCGATGCCCATGCTGGTGGCGGTCCCCTCGCCCAGGAGCAGAGTGTCGAGGGTTCGGTGCCGGCTCAGCAGCACCGCGGTGCCCAGGAGGATCGGTCCGGCGCACAGGGCCACGTCGTTCCAGGTGCGGGCGGTCAGATCGCCGTTGATCCAGAACATCACCGAGCGGACCGCGGAGTCTTCGGGGGCATTCGCAACCAGCGCTGCGGTCAGTGCCGAGCAGAACGATCCGATGGTGACGCCGACGAGGACGAACGTCACCGGGGAGGTGTCCCGTCGCACCCGGGCGACGATCAGCAGCACGAGGGTGGTGATCGCGGCACCCGTGAATGCGCCGATGGGAAGCGTCGCGGCGCCGAGGATCGAGGTGCCGGTGACGAGAACGGCGACTGCGCCGACGGCGGCGCCGGAGGCGACGCCCGTGATGCCGGGGTCGGCGAGGGGGTTCCGGAAGACCGCCTGCATCACGGCGCCGACGACCGCCAGTGCGGCGCCGACGAGCGCGGCGACGAGAACACGGGGGGCGCGGACATCACGGACGAGGGAGGCGTAGGGAATGTCGTTGTCGATGAACGCTTTCAGGACGTGATCCCAAGGGACGGTGACGGGGCCGAGGGAGATCGCCGCGATCATGACGGTGATCAGAACGAGTGCCGGTGCGCCGATCGTGGCGCTGCGGGTACGTCGACGAGGGGGTCTCGGCGGGTCGGCCGGCTCGGCGGAGTCGGGGTCGACGGTGAGGCTGGTGGGGGGCACGGGGAGTGGGCCTTTCGTGCGCTAAGCTCCGATATCGTCATAAACGATAACAGTTGTCATTAACGTTAAGAGGAGGTGGTGGCGAGATGAGTTCCCTGGGACGGCGTCTCCCCATCTGCGGTTTCGTCCGGGCGAGCGTGATCTCGGCCTGGCTCGGCACGGTCGCGACATGCCTGATGTACCTTGCCGTCGGGGACATCGCGGCAGGTCCGACCGTTTCGAACCCCTGGTGGATCGCGGGATGCGCTACCGGCGTGATGGCCGCGACTGCCGCCGCGATACCGCTCGTCGACGAGCGTGCCCAGCGCCGCGTCGAGCATGCGGTGCGCGTGGCGTTGCAGCGGCGGATCCTCGCTGCGGACACCGCGATCGCCCGGTCGCAGCTGCCCGCGGCGGGTCGTATCGTGTCCACCGGCACCGACGGCGCCGCCAAGATCGCTGCTCTACGTGGCAGTTTCGTGGCGTCGATCGCGGCAGCGGCCACTGCGCCGCTGATCGTGCTGGTGATCGTCGCCGTGGCGGTGGACTGGGCACTGGCCGCCCTGCTTCTGGTGCTCGTGGTGCTCGCGCCCGTGGCGGCCGGTGGTGTTCAGCAGTTGTTCCGGCGCACGTCCGCGGACCACCGCGCCCAGTCGCGGCGACTGGCCGGCGAGTTCCTCGACGCGCTGCGGGGCCTTCGGACGGTGTCGCTGCACGGGCGTACCGCCGAGCAGGCCGCGCACCTGGCCGCCGAAAGCGAAGGGCAGCGACGGACCGTCATGCGCTTGCTGTTGGGCAACCAGGTGGTTCTCTTCGTTACCGACATCGTCTTCTACGGCGTCGTCATCGGTACCGCCACCGCCGCGGCGGTCCACCTCGGCACGACCGGTGACCTCGATGCCGGTCGGGCGCTGGCCCTGATCCTGCTGGCGGTGCTGCTCACCGCACCGATCGACTACATCGGCCAGTTCTTCTACATCGGGATGACCGGTGCCGCAGCGGAAAGGGAGGCCACTGCCCTGATCGGCGAGAGCGGGGCACCGGTCCCGGCGGCGCCGCGCACCCCCCGGACGGCTCCGGTGTCCTGCGCCCTCCGCAACGTCGCTGTGACCTATCCCGGCCGGGAGACGACGTTTTCGGCCGTGACCCTCGACGTCGCGGCCGGTGAAACAGTCGTCCTGACCGGGCCGTCGGGAAGCGGCAAGTCCACGATGCTCGCCCTGCTGTCCGGTGACCTGCGCCCCGATACCGGTACCGTCGAATTCGACGGCGCCCCAGCAGATCCCCGAACATTCACCGCTGCCGTACACCAGAACACCTACCTGTTCACCGGGTCCGTCGCCGACAACCTTCGCCTCGCCTGTCCCGCCGCCTCGGATGCACAGTTGTGGACCGCGCTCGAGCGTGCGCACCTGGCCGACGAGATTCGCGCCCTGCCCCACGGCCTGGGTACCGAACTCGGCGAATTCGGTACCGGACTGTCGGGTGGTCAGGCACAAAGGCTCTCACTGGCGCGGGCGCTGCTATACGACGCTCCCGTGCTGCTTCTCGACGAGGTGACCAGTCACGTCGACTCCCGCTCGGAACTGCTGATCGCAGACACCCTCGCGTCCCTCGCCGGGCACAAGACCCTGGTCCTGGCGACCCATTCCCCCGGCCTGCTCAGCCTCGCCGACCGTACCCTCGACATCGGAGCCCAGCTGTGATCCTCCCCCGCGACACCGGACTCGACAGCGGTAGGTCGATGACCGGATGGCTCCTGGCCTTCGGGCGTCCGGTGTTGTGGCCGCTGGTGATTTCTGCGCTGTGCCGCGTCACCGAACTCACCGCCGGCGCCGCCTTGCTCGGATTCGCGGCCTATACGGCGGTGACCGCCATCTCGACCGGCACCGGATCGCCGGCGACGGCATTCGCTGTCGTCGTGGCCCTGGCGACGCTCAAAGGGTTGTTCCACTATCTCGAGCACTACACCGGCCACTGGGTCGCCTTCCGGGTCCTGGCGATGATGCGAGTGTTTTTCTACGAGCGGCTGGCCGCGCTTGCGCCCGCCGTGAGTTACCGGCATCGCACCGGCGACCTACTCGCCCGCGTCACGCGTGATATCGATCGTCTCGAAGTGTTTTTCGCCCACTCGGTGGTGCCCGCCGTCGCTGCGGTGGTCATGCCGGCCGGTGTGCTCGTGTGGTTCGCCGCGGCGGGCTCGCCGGTGGTCGCGGCCGCGGTCGCCCCATTCTTCGTCGCGCTGGGGGCGATTGTTCCGTTCCTGGGTCGACAGGGCGCACAGCGAGCGGAGTCGGAGACCGTGCGGTTCGGGGGTGTGGTCTCGGCGCACCTGGCAGACACGATTGCGGGGCTGCGGGAGGTCACGGCGTACGGCGCCGGCGAGCGGCGGCTCGCCGAACAGGCTGCGTTCGACGACGAGGCCGCGTCCCGGCGTGGGGTGGTGGCCCGGTGGGTCGCCGTGCGCGCGGCTGTCACGCGTGTGACCCAGGTGGCAGTGGTGCTGACGGTTGTCGCGATCGGACATGCTGTCGACGTCGACAGCGCGGTTGTCGCGGCGATGGCTGCGGTCACCGTGGCGACTTTTCCTGCTCTCGCTGCTGTCGAGGGGTTCGCAGCACTGCTCGGCAGTACCCGCTCCTCGGTGCAGCGTGTGCGCGCCATCGCCGACGAGGAGCCCGATACTCCTGACGTGGATGCATCGACCGCATGGATCCCCGGGACGCAGGCTCCGCAGGTTCACCTGGACAATGTCGACTTCGTCCATCCCGGCGGGAGCGGTCGGGCGCCGGTGCTGACCCGGACCGAGCTGACGATCCCGGCCGGCGCGACCGTCGGGTTGCTCGGCCCCACCGGCAGTGGCAAGTCGACGATCGGGGCACTGCTCGCGCGGATATGGGATCCGACCGGTGGCCGGGTGCTGTGGGACGGGCACGATCTGCGACACATCCCGCTCGCCGAGCTGCGCCGCCGAGTCACCGTGGTGGACCAGGAGCCGTTCTTGTTGCGTGCCTCCATCGCAGCCAACCTTCGGCTCGCCGCACCGGACGCCTCCGACTCTGCTCTGTGGGACGTTCTACGCTCGGTGGATCTCGAACATACGGTGCGGGCGATGCCCGACGGACTGGACACGAGCGTCGGCGAACGCGGTGCGGAACTGTCCGGCGGTCAACGCCAACGCCTGGCACTGGCGCGCGCACTGCTCCACGACGGTCGGCTCGTCATCGTCGACGAGGGGACCAGCCAACTCGACGAGGGAACCGAGGCACGCGTACTCGATCGCCTGCAGTCGGCGTGGGCGGATCGCACGGTCCTGTGGATCACACACCGCCCGTCCACTCTCCGGCTGTGTGACACTGTGTTCCGGATAGACGCAGGTGAGGTCGTGCCGTGGGGTGACGAAGAGGAGTTGCTCGCAGCGGCGCATCCATGACGCACCCGCGCACCGTTCGATATCTGCCGTGCAGCGTCGTCGACCACCTCGTCTCGTGTGCGACGACGCTGCGGGGTGGCGCGAAGCGAGGCCATGTAGTCGGTGTTCTCGGGAAGGGGCTCGGTGATCTCGACAACGGCAACACCCGCCGCCTGGGCTTCGTCGCGCAGGTTCGCGGTGACCGCACCTTCGGTTTGCACGTTGTAGATCAGCGCACGCACACGCTTGTCGCCGACGAGGGCGAGAGTCTCCGCAATCGCAGCAGGCGAGGGGGCGTTGCCGGCACCGCCGTACGAGTTGTTCACCTCGACTTCAGGTCCTGGGCAAGATGGCGATGGAGAAGATGCTCGCCGGCCTGTCGACTCTCCGCTCCCCGATCGGCCTCGAACCAGTAGGGAACGACCGAAACATCCTCTGCAACAAGCAAATCTGCCGTGTCACGCAAGTTCGTAGCGATGACCGAAACCGCCCTGCGTCGACTGCACCAGTTGTTACACCAGGGGCGGCGCGTTGTCGGCGCTCCGGATGCTCGTCAGCCGACGCGTCCGGATGTGTGACAGTGGCGACGCGATTGTGCAATTCCGGCTCTTCGGGTGGATCGTGTACCGGTGAGCTTCCATCCCGACATCCCACACGAGGCAGCGCCGTCGTTCGCGGCGGTCGACCGCCCCGCCGTCATCGACGCCGCGCGCCATATCGCCCCGGTCGTGCGACGCACCCCGGTACTCACCGCGACGGTCCCCACCCCGAACGGCCCGATCGAGGTGGCGTTCAAACTCGAACATGTGCAGCACGGCGGGTCGTTCAAGGTGCGCGGCAGCCTCAACGCACTCGGCCATGCCCGTGAGAGCGGCACACTGACCGACGCGGGTGTACTCATCGCGTCCGGAGGCAACGCCGCGATCGGTGCCGCGTGGGCCGCGCGATACTGGGACACACCGTGCACCGTGGTCGTTCCCGAATCTGCGCCGCCGGCGAAACTGGAACGGTTGCAGCGGCTCGGTGCGACCGTCCACCGAGTGGGGTCGTCCTACGCAGAGGCGGCCGCGCGCGCTGCGACCCTCGCCGGTGAGCTCGGTGCCCTGCAATTGCACGCCTACGACCTGCCCGACATCGTCGCCGGCGCCGGCACCATCGCGCTCGAACTCTCCGAGCAGCTGTCCACGCCCCTGGACTATCTCGTCGCGGTCGGTGGTGGGGGCCTGGTCGCTGGAATCGCCGCCGGCGCCCACGACACCGACCGGATCCGCGGGGTCGAGCCCGTTGGAGCCGCAGCCCTGCATCGCGCGCTCGCCGCGGGAACACCGATCGACATCGAGCTCGACAGCATCGCCGCTGATTCGCTCGGTGCGACCCGCATCGGGAACCTCGCGTGGGCGGCGGCGAGCACCGGCCGTATCGACAGCCTCGTCGTCGACGACACCCGCATCGTCGAGGCGCGCCGCTGGTTGTGGGACGAACTGCGCATCGTCGTCGAACACGGCACGGCCGCGGCGCTCGCACCCGTCCTGACGGGGGCGGTCACCGCGACCGCGGGCCGGACCCTGTGTGTGGTTCTCTGCGGCGCCAACACCGCAGTATCCGACCTGGGCTGAACGATCGCCGCAGATTCAGGCGACGTCGAACCGATCCAGATTCATCACCTTGTCCCACGCCGCCACGAAATCTCGGACGAACATCGGCTGGGCGTCATCGCAGGCATACACCTCGGCGATGCCGCGCAGCTGTGAGTTCGAACCGAAGACGAGATCGACGGCGGTCGCGGTCCCTCGGTGGGCACCGGTGACCCGGTCGCGGCCCTCGTAGAGGTACTCCTCGGTGGTCGAGGGCGACCATTCGATACCCATATCCGTGATGTTCACGAAGAAATCGGTGGTCAACATCCCGGGCCGGTCGGTCAGCACACCATGAGAGCCTCCGCCGTGGTTGGTGTTCAGCACGCGCATCCCGCCGAGCAGCACCGTCATCTCGGGTGCGGTCAAGGTGAGCAGATTCGCCCGGTCGAGAAGGAGCCGTTCCGGTGGTTGTTTCTCGCCGGCCCGCAGGTAGTTGCGGAATCCGTCGGCCTTGGGTTCGAGCACCGCGAACGACTCCGCGTCGGTCTGATCCTGTGTGGCGTCGGTGCGGCCCGGCGTGAACGGGACCGTGACATTGTGTCCCGCTGCCGTCGCGGCCTGTTCGACGGCAGCGCATCCGCCGAGGACGATCAGATCGGCGAGCGAGACCTTCGTGTCGCCGGTCTGCCCGTCGTCGAATTCCTGCCGGATCCGGTCGAGCACCGCGAGGACCTCCGCCACGTCGGCGGGTTCGTTGACTTCCCAATCCTTTTGCGGTGCCAGCCGCAGGCGTGCCCCGTTGGCGCCGCCGCGTTTGTCGGTGCCGCGGAAGCTCGCCGCGGCCGCCCACGCGGTGGTCACCAGTTGCCGGATCGACAGGCCCGAGTCGAGGATCGCCTGTTTGAGCGCGGTGACGTCGCCGTCGCCGACGAGCCGGTGATCGACCGCGGGCACCGGGTCCTGCCACAGTTGCGCCTCCGGAATCCACGGGCCTAGATAGCGGGTGATCGGACCCATGTCGCGGTGCAGCAGCTTGTACCAGGCCTTACCGAACTCCACCTCGAGTTCCTCGGGGTGATCGAGCCAGCGGCGGGTGATCGGACCGTAGATCTCGTCGAAACGCAACGACAGATCGGTGGTGAGCATTACCGGCGGATGCCGCTTCGACGGGTCGTGCGCGTCGGGCACCGCATCGGCCGCGGCGCCATCCTTCGGGATCCACTGGTACGCGCCGGCGGGGCTCGTCGTCTGCTCCCATTCGTAGCCGTAGAGAGTGTCGAGAAACGAGTTGTCCCAGGTCGTCGGAGTCGGCGTCCAGGTGCCTTCCAGGCCGCTGGTGATCGCGTGGGCACCGACGCCGGTCCCGTAAGAACTCTTCCAGCCGAGACCCTGCTGTTCGACCGGGGCGGCTTCGGGTTCCGGACCGACAAGGTCGGCGGGACCGGCGCCGTGGGTCTTGCCGACGGTGTGGCCGCCGACGATCAACGCGGCGGTCTCGACGTCGTTCATCGCCATCCGCCCGAAGGTCTCGCGGATGTCGACGGCGGCGGCGATCGGATCCGGGGTGCCGTTGGGGCCTTCCGGGTTGACGTAGATCAGACCCATCTGCACCGCGCCGAGCGGACCGGCGAGATCCCTTTCGCCGCTGTAGCGTTCGTCGCCGAGCCAGGTGTCCTCCGGACCCCAGTACACCTCGTCCGGTTCCCAGATGTCCTCGCGGCCGAACGCGAAACCGAAGGTCGTGAAGCCCATCGATTCGTAGGCGCAGTTGCCGGCGAAGATGATCAGGTCGGCCCAGGAGATCTTTCTGCCGTACTTCTTCTTGACCGGCCACAGCAGCCGACGGGCCTTGTCGAGGCTGGCGTTGTCAGGCCAGCTGTTCAGCGGTGCGAGCCGCTGTGCGCCCTGACCACCGCCGCCGCGGCCGTCGGCGATCCGATAGGTGCCTGCCGCATGCCAGCTCATCCGGATGAACAGCGGCCCATAATGGCCGTGGTCGGCAGGCCACCACGGTTGCGACGTCGTCATCACCTCGAAGACGTCACGCTCGAGCGCATCGACGTCGAGGGATGCGAACTCGGTCGGATAGTCGAAGTCCGCACCCATCGGGTCGGTGGCAGGGGACTGCGGACGAAGAACGCTCAGGTCGAGTTGGTCGGGCCACCAGTCGCGGATCGTTCGAGGTCGGTGTGCTTTCGGTGTGGGGGAGGGGATCGCCGGGTTCTCGGATTCGCTCTTGGACACGGTGCCATTCCTTCCGGGGTTCGGTGAATGGGACGGTGCTCACGGAGATGGTCGATGAATGCGGGATTTCCCGCGACGAGCTTGACCACGCGGCGATACGTTCGCCGCGGAGTCGATGCCCCCGTGAGCGGGTCACCTCTCCATGATGAACCTGTCGCGGGGACGGGTCCAGGAAGGTGCGCGTGGCCTCTCCGACCGCAGCGTCCGACAGATCGATCGGGTGCCTACCGCTGTGGCCTGCGGCGTCTGGATCGTGACCGCCTCCCGGATCCTCGTCCGCACCGACAAACAACGCCGCCCGCTGTCTCGATCCGCAGACTGCACCCTGAACAAACCCCGGTGAGTGCTCAACTCATTGCGTGACCTGTTCGTCGTCCGATACCACCGGCGGCGGTGCCCATTGGCCGCCACCGACGAAGGGCTTGGGCAGGTAGCAGCGAAACGTCAGCGAGAAGGGGCTGTCCGGGTCGGTGGGCAGTTTGTCGGCCGGAAAGTGCAGGGTGTAGCTGCCGGCACCGGAGAGAGGGCTGCCCGGTGCTGTCGTGGGCGCAGACGGAATAGAGGGCTTCCTCGGCTGTGTTTGCCCAGATACCGTCCATGTTCACAGCACTCCGCAAGGCGTAGTCGCTGCCGTAGTTACCCTAGGCGCCGCCTCCGACCCAGTTGTTGATGTACGGCGCAGTTTCGGTGAGTGCGTACTTCTTGAACTCCGGTGCCACTGTCTGCCTCAGGAACTGATCCGCGTTGGCACGCGCATCCGAATCGGCTGAGAAATGGTCGGCAATGGAATAGGCCAGGACCTGCATGCGCCCTGCGACGGGTGAGACATCGGTGGGCGCTGGACAGGTCCTCATCGAGGTTGTCGAAGATCTCGGTGCCGAGAAGATCTGCGTTGGTGAACTGCGGGATCGCCGGCGGCGCCGGCGGGGTGACCTGACCCATGACGGTGGCGGTGAACTTGCGCTGGAGGGCAACCGCACCCGCGGGATCGTCAGCGAGTGCGACACGACCCAGCATCTCGGCCCTGGCCGAGTGCAGTTCGAGTCGTGTCGCACCGGCAGGGATCGGCAGGTTCGCGCCGGGCTTCAACAGGGCGAATACGCCGAATGGCGTTGAGGGGATCGTGCGGTCGTTCGCTAGCGGTCGGCCATCCACTGGCGATCATCACCGACTCCGATGCGGCGGGCATCGCCCGCAACGGATGAACTGCCGCGCAACACCACTACCTCGAAGAATGGTGCGGGCCGACGTTCCCATGGCCGGCGGTGTGGTGTTCGTGCGGTTACAGCTGGGTATGGCCCTAGCCGTGCGATGACCCAGGTGCGTCGGCGCGCACGTGCGCGCGCATCCCTTGCACGCCGAACAGGATCAATAGTTCGACCGCACCGCCGTCGGCGCTGCCGAGCCAGTGCGGCAAGGAAGTGTCGAACTCAGCGGCCTCACCGTGCGTCAATGTCAGTTCGCGCTCACCGAGCACTAACCGCAAGCAACCATTGAGCACATACAACCACTCGACACCGTCATGAGTCTGCGGGGTCGGTTCGAGCGGCTCGGGCACCGCGGGAATGATCATCTTGAACGCCTGCACCCCACCCGGCCGCCGCGACAGCGGCACGAAGATCAGCCCCGACCGCCGGATCGGCTTCAGGTGGATTCGCGGATCGCCGGTGCGCGGGGCACCGACGAGATCGTCCAGCGGAACGTCATAGGTGCGAGCGAGGGGCAGCAGCAACTCCAAGGTCGCCCGGCGCTGCCCACTCTCCAGTCGAGACAGGGTGCTCTCGGATATCCCCGTCCGCGCCGCCAGGCCGGCGAGGGTGATGCCGCGGTCGCGACGCAGCGCACGCAACCGCGGGCCGACCACGTCGAGCACGACTTCCGTTTCGCGATCCATGAGTCCATCTTGCCGGAACAGCAGGATTGCGTGCCAGATCGTGCTGGGTCCGAAACACTGGGGGTGCCCCGATCAAAGGAGTCCTGATGAGCGCCACCGATGCGGTCACCTTCTGGAACGGCGTCTACGCAGCCCGTTCAGCAGCAACCGACCCACAGCCGAACGCCCTTCTCACCGAGACGGTCTCGGATCTGTCACCCGCAGACGTGTTGGATCTCGGATGCGGCGACGGCGGCGACACGCTCTGGCTCGCCGACCGGGGTTGGCACGTCACCGCCGTCGACATCTCGGCCGTGGCGCTCGCGCGGCTGACCGACCTCACCAACTCACACGGCCTCGGTGACCGCGTCACCGCCGAGCAACATGACCTGCGGAAATCCTTCCCGCAGGGACGATTCGACCTGATCTCCGCCCACTACCTACATACTCCCTTCGATCTGGACCGGGCCACCGTCCTGCGCGCGGCCGCGCACGCGCTGCGCCCGGGCGGGCGACTGCTGGTCGTCGACCACGCCTCGACCGCGCCGTGGTCGTGGAATCACGACCCCGACCTCCGCTACCAGAGCCCGCAGGAAGTCGCGGCGGGGATCGCTCTGGATCCGGCGACGTGGCTGGTCGAGCGGGCCGACGCACTCCGCCGGATCGCGACGGGACCGGATGGGCGCACCGCCGAGGTCACCGACCACGTCCTCATGATCCGCCGCACTGTCTGATCCGCCACCGACGAAGGAGACCGCCGTGCCCACCACCAACCGGCGCCGCGATACCCCGCCGCCCCGGACAGGGAGCAGCGAAACCGCGACTCTGCGCGCATTCCTCGACTACCTCCGGGCCTCGATTACTGCGAAGGTCGACGGCGCCCCCGAACCGCAGGTACGAACAGCGACGGTGTCGTCGGGTACGAACCTGCTCGGACTGCTGAATCACCTGACCTTCGTCGAACGCGCGATATTCCTCGGGGCCGATGTGACCGACTGGCAGGCGACGTTCCGAGCCTCACCGGCTGACAGCGTGGCCGATGTCGTCACCCGCTACCGCGAGACGGTCGAGCGCGCGAACGAAGCTCTCGATGGGTGCACCGATCTCGACGGACCCGTGCCCCGGTCGAAACGTCCCGCTCCCAGCGTCCGCTGGGCACTCGTGCACATGATCGAGGAGACCGGCCGGCACGCAGGCCACGCCGACATCCTCCGCGAACAGGTCGATGGCGCCACCGGGCGCTGACTGCCCAGGACACGATCACGGTCACCCCGCACAACCGGTGGCTGTTCCCCGACCGCCGCGCTGGGGAAGTCAGTGCACTTCCGCACGCTAGGTCGGCCGGCCGGAGAACCGCTGACTGCGGTACGGAGGTCACGTCATCGGGTACGAAACCCAGCCACGGCAGCGTGCATACGGCAGGCACCCCAGATGAACGGCCCTCGGGGGGCGGCGACGCCTGATGTGCGGACGCGTGCAACCCGACGATGCCACGACCCGCGTGGCGGATGCCGGTGATCGGCGACGCATTGCGGCTCGATCCGAAGCGGTCCAGCGCGAGATGGAGTTCGTGCGGGAACTGGGCGACGTGTTCGAGATCAGCATCGTGGGCAGCACGCTGATCGTGGTCGGAGGCGGCGACGCTGTGGCGGAGGCGTTCGACGAGTCCCGATTCACCAAGGCCGTCGTGCCTCCCGTGAGCAATCTGCGCGAACTTGCCGGTGACGGGTTGTTCACAGCGTTCAACCGCGAACCGGCGTGGGCACAAGCCCACAATGTGTTGATGCCGGCATTCAGCCAGTCGTCGATGCGCAGCTAAGAGGATCTCCAGCTTGGCTGGCTCGTTGTCGAGGTCGAACTCGTCCAGGACGGTTCTCCAGAGTTTCTGGCCTGCCGACCCGAAACCCTTCGGCATTCGTGGCCGCATAGTCGTTTCAACTCCTCTATCTGAAGTGGGAAATGGGCCCTGATCAGGGCATCTGGTTAGAAATCAGGTTCTGAAAGCCGCACACGATGGCTCAGACGCATAACCAACCGATCCGGAAGGGCCGGGGAAGGGCTCCCCCCGTGGGTAGGTAGACCATCGGGTGCCCGCTTGATCGCTTGTGCCGTACTGCGTGAGCTGTGAATATCTGCCGATGACATCGGAGATCAATGCGCGGACAGTACCTGATCCGAGCGACGGTCGAGGAGAGCCAACTAGGCCCCTTGAGTTCATACAACGGGCCAACTGGGACGCGCCCGAACGTGCCGTCCTTCATTCGCGCGTTGGTCGCACGCTGTATGTCCGGGCAGCTGACCCGTGCGACCCAGATTCTGCTCCTATCCCGGTGCACGAGGGCGACGAGGTGGTCATGATGGAGCACCTCTCGCACGCCAGCATCCACACCCAGCAGGAGGGCGCGGAGGGATTCCTGATTAGCCAACGGATCGTTCCGGTTCGGGAAGAACCAGGCAAAGTTGTTGTTAGGACTTTGCGGTACGGCGAGGAAGACGACGGTCGTCGGTGCCACGTAAAGCCCGGCGACGAGGTTGTGCTTCAACCGGAGGTGCAACTGGACTATGTCGACGAGTGGGAGAGCCAAGGGGTCGACGGCTACGTTCCGCTGACGCCGGTCCTGTTTACTTGGATGTCCCTCGGAACGCACCATTCCGACGACAAGCGTCGGTACCTACTCGCGGCAGCACGTCGACTCGATCAAGCCCAAACGTTGTTTCAGCGGATCGAGCAACTTCGCCAATCCGATCCGGAGGGGGCACCTGCCACCCGTCGTGCGATCTTCGAGCTTGTAGGAGCGACCGAGTTGGCAGTCGTGGCTTTAAGCCGCGCTCTGGACATGTGCATCAAAGCCAGGTCCAAGATTGGGGCCGCCTCGCGGGTTCCGCGGGAGATCTCCAGAAAGTGCGATCCCCTGCGGGCTATCCGGAACTCCTACGAGCATATCGAGGATCGAGCAGTTGGCTTGGGAACGAAGGGCCCTGATGCCGATGCTCTAACCATCTTCAAACACGACCGTGTCGTAGTCGACGGTGTAGTTGAGTACGGCAAATACCAACTGGAACTAACTGCCGAGGTCCCCGAGCTCATTCGACTCGCAAGGCAGTTCTTGAAGGATGCAGCCGGCGAAAGCTGAGAGGCAACCGGAAGGGGACGGCTCACGTGGAGGGCCGCCCCCGACCGGCCTCATTCAGTCATCAGGCTGCGTCGTAGCCGCGAACGTTGGCCTCTTCGTGCAGGAAACCGATGCCGTAACGGTAGTTCGCCATGATGTCGAGCGCATGCGCTATCAGTGGACCGCTCGACCGAGGTTCCGGTCCGGGTAACCAGGACGTTCCGCGCCTTGCTGACACCCCAGAACATCGTTGCTTCGTCGACCTGAGCCGAGGTGATGACCGGGAGGCCGGCGATCACCAGATCGCCCGCGTCGTTGTACGACAGCAACGACTCGTTGGAACCGGTGCCCAGCTTCTTGAGCTTGAGAATCGAGTTCGCAACGGCAGGGCGCATGATCCACGACGTCAGCTTGCCGCCGTTGGCCTCGGCGGCGAACTTCGCGTCGATGAACGCGTCCAGATTCGACAGCGACGCCCCGGTCTCGACCGTGGTGTACGCGGTGCTCAGAAGGCCTGACGGGCCGTTCACGGTCGTTTCACCCAGGTAGGCCGCGTCGACCGAGCGGATGATCTGGTTGACCAGCACACTCGCCACCATTTCTGCGGTGTCCGGAGTGGAGTCCTCCGCAAGCTCGCGTGAGGTGCGGTGTGCTCCGGCGGTGCGGTAGATCGGTACCAGCACCTCGTCGGTATTCGGATCGGCCAAAGCGATCTCGGCCAGCTCGGTGTAGTGCGCCACCTCGGGGAAGCTGACGAGCTTCGGGTAGCGAACAAGATCCTTGCCGGTGCCCGGCTGAGTGATCGTCCGCGCTGCCACCGAGTCGGCCTGGACGGCCACGTCGACAAGCTTGCCCAAATCTTCCGGAGTGAACGCACCGGCTGCCTGAGTGAGATCCACACCGGTAGCGAAATTGGTGAATGCCATGTTGGTGTCCTCCTGGACAAATAGGAAAGGCCCCTGGCTCAATTGCCAGAGGCCCTGATGGGTGGTGAATCAGGAGGCGGTCACAGACCGAATCCCGTTGAGGCACAGCCTCATTTGTGTTAAGTAGCGGTCACAGACCGCTTACTCGAAGATCACTGGAACAGCACGCCCCACGACGGGGTCGGCTGCTTCGGCTTGAAACCTCCGAGTCCCTGGGTGGGGTCGATCGCGGGAGCGTTCTTCCGCAGGCCCGGACGCTCTCCGAGCAGGAGCTGCGAGTCCTCGCGTACGCGGTCGGAGTCGACGAAACCGTCCTCGGTGAGATACGACGTGAGGTCGTTTCCGTTCACGAACAGGTCCGCACCGACTGCCAGGTGCTCGCCTGCAAGCCGTTCGACCTCGGCACACTGCATCTGTTCGATGCGAGCCTGAGTGTCGGCCACCTCCTCGCGGGCAGCGTCCCGCTCGGTGCGGTATCGGTCCCTGGCCTCCCTGAGCCCCCGGGAAGTATCGGGGGTACCAACCGAGTTGCGGAATCGGCAGAAAGTCCGTCTACGTTGCCCTCAGCGCCCGGAACCGAAGCGTCGGTTTCTGGGGTCACGGTAGTAATGGCGCAAAAAACAACGAAGTTCGCGTAGTGCCTGGTCAGCGGGTAGACGGACGCTCTTGTTGGTGGCCGCTATCGGTGGCTGCGGTCGGGGCCGATGAGGCTGGTGATGCCGCGCATGGCTGCCGGTGAGGGTTTGAAGTAGCGGCGTAGGTTCTCGGGTTTGCGGTGGCGGGACTTGGCCATCAGCTCCACCAGGCTGGCACCGGCCTCGCCGAGATGCGTCAGGCCGGAATGCCGAAGTTCGTGCAGATCCCAACCGGTGCCGGGCCCATTCGTCGCGGTGGCGGCATCCAGCACGGCGCGGGCCTGGCCGTAGGACAGCCGGGCCAGCCCGGTGTCGGGGCAGATGTCCCGGTCGGCGGCGGCCTTTCCGGGGCCCGGTCGGCGGTGGGTGACGAACAGCGGTCCGCGGGTGCGGCCCTTGGTGAGGCGTGGCAGGAGCCGGGCGGTGCCCGCGTCCCAGTACACGAGCTCGTGCGCGTACTCGTGGTAGGTGGCACCGCGGCGGCGGGTGCGGGGCTTGGCGCCCTTGGACTTCACCGGGCAACACCGCCCGGCCAGATCGAGGTCCTCGATGTTGACCTGGAGCAGTTCCTCGGTGCGGGCGCAGGTTTCGTAGAGCATCCGCCACAGCGTCTTCTCCCGGAGGTCGATGTCGCGGCGGGCGATGAGCCGGTCGATCGCGGTGCGCGAGTGCACCGGGGTGGTGGAGTCCGGTGGAGTGGAGCGTTTCACCCAGGCCGGGACCGCCGGGGCGGTGTGGCCGTGCTCGCGGCACCACGCCAGCCACGACGCGACCGCGGCGCGGCGGGCGTTCCAGGTGTTGACTGCTGAGGAGCCCCACAGGGTTTCGAGGGTTTCACCGATCTCATCGTCGGCGACGTCGGCCAGCCGCCGGGTCTCGCCGAGCGTGGCGGTGGTCTTGTCGACGGCGATGCCGTAGGCGCGGCGGGTGTTCGGGGAGCCGATCGAGTCGAGGAAGCTGTCGCCGGCGGCGCGGACGGTGATCCCGGACGGCACGGTGGTACCTCCCTCACTGGGCTTGCCGCAGATAACAGGTCCGCGTCGCGCACCGCCGGAGCGGAGTCGGCGCAGGCCGGATGTCATGATGCTACAGATAACAGGGTGTTATCCGTGGCAGTCGGAAAATGGCCTCACCCGAGTACCGGGCGATGCTCATGGGGTGTCTATGCGCCGATTTCGCGGTGGACGCCGCCGGCGGCGGTGTTGACCGCTTCGGCGAGGGTGGGGTGGATGTGGATGGCTTGGGCGAGTTGGGTGTAGGTGGCGCCGGTGGTCATGGCGATGACGGCCTCGTGAACGAGGTTCCCGCCGTCGGGTCCGGCGATGTGGCAGCCGAGGATACGGTCGGTGGCGGCGTCGGCGACGAATTTGACCAGGCCGCGGGTGTTGCCGATGGCGCGGGCTTTCACGACGCCGGTGAAGTCCTGGCGCCCGACGACGACGTCGTAGCCGGCGGCGCGGGCGGCAGGTTCGGTGAGCCCGACGGCGCCGACTTCGGGGTCGGTGAACACCGCGTGAGGCACGATGCGCCCGGTTGTGGTGCGGTCCTGGCTTCGGAATATGGTGCGGTAGACGATGTCGGCGTCGTCGCGGGCGGTGTGGGTGAACATGGGCCCGCCGCGCAGATCGCCGAGCGCCCAAACATTTTCGGCGTCGGTGCGCAGGGAGGCGTCGACGGTGAGGAAGCCCTGTGGGTCGGGTTCGAGACCGAGGTACTCGAGGCCGAGATTGTCGCTGTTGGGGGTGCGTCCTGTCGCGATCAGCAGGTGGCTGCCGGTGATGTCGTCGGCTTCGCTGCCGGTGCAGCCGAGCCGGATGTTCCCGGTGGTGCCGGTGGCCGCGGTGCAGGTGGTGCCGGTGAGCACGGTGATGCCGTCGGCGGTCATGCCCTCTCTGACGGCGGCGGAGATGTCGGGGTCCTCGCCGGGCAGCAGCCGGTCGGCGCGTTGGATGAGGGTGACCTCGGAGCCGAATCGCCGGAACATTTGGGCGAACTCGCAGCCGACGTAGCCTCCGCCGACGACGAGCAGATGTGAGGGCAGGTCGGTGAGGTCCAGCAGGGTGCGGGAAGTGAAGTAGGGGACGGTGTCGAGGCCGTCGATGGCGGGGATGGTGCTGCGGGTGCCGGTGACCAGCAAGATCCGGTCGGCGGTCAGGTCGGTGCCGTCGACGGTGAGTGTGCGGGGTGCGGTGAAATGTCCTGTGGCGTGGTAGAAGTCGAGGTCCGTTGATTTCTCGACGGTGCGGTAGGAGCCCGCGCGGATGGAGTCGACGATGGTGTTCTTGCGGTCGACCACGGCGGCCAAATCGACGGTGACCGGTCCGGGTAGGCGGACCCCGAATTCGGCGGCGCGGCGCGCCTGGTGCGCCACGGCGGCGGAGGCGATCATGGTCTTGGTGGGGATGCAGCCGCGGTTGAGGCAGGTCCCGCCGAGCAGTTCTTTCTCCACGAACGCGACGCGGCCGTGCCGGGCCGCGCGCAGCGCGAGCGGCAGGCCGGCCATGCCGCCGCCGAGTACCAGGGTGTCGTAGCGTTCGCTCATGTGCTCGGTGCCTTTCCTCGATCGAATCGCTCTGGAAGGGGTACGGCAGTCGACCGGTCGGCGCGGTCAGCGCGCGTGTTTCTCCTCGATTGTGGCGGGTGCGGGGGCGCAGCAGTCGTTGTCGGGGGTGGCGTCGCGGTGTCGGGCCCGGGTGTTGCGGGCAACGACGGTGGCGGCAAGCGTGGCGGCCACGGCCGCCACGGCGAGAATGATGACCGTGCCGGTGTGGTTTTGAATCCAGATGCTCACCGCGGCGGACCAGGCGGTGGAGCCCATCGCGGCACCACCGGTACTGCCGATAGCGGCGGGCCACCAATACCAGACGAGGTAGGCGCCGGTAGCGACGAGCACGACGGCGGTGATGCGGGTGCCGTGGCGGGCGAGCACCGCGAGGTAGCGGGTGGCAGCGGTGCCCGCCGCGGCGGTGGCGAGGCTGACCAGCAGCAAGACCGTCGCGGCCCCGGCGGCGTAGACGGCGAACACCACCAGCAGCGCTGCCCATCCGGCGGTGGCCTGGGCTTGGGCGATCACGGCGAGCAGCACCCCGAAGGTGCACGACAGCGACGCGGCCGCATAGCCGGCACCGGCGGCCACCATACCGGTGGTGGTCATCGATGCGCGGGGCGGGCGCTGAGCGCGGCGGGGCAGGCGCAGGCCAAGGCCACGGCCGGTGAGCATGACCAGCCCGAGCACCGCCAGCGCCGCGCCGACGGCCAGGCCGAGGCGGGGGCCGCGGCGATGAGCGCGCGGGCGCCGGCGCTGACGGCCAGGCCCGCCGCGGCGAGGGTGCCCGCGAATCCGAGGGTGAGCGCGGTCCCGGCGCGCAGGGCGCGCGCCATGCGGACCGGGAACGCGTCGGTGGTGGTGTCGCCGAGGGTGTGGGTGATCCAGGCGGGCAGCAGCGCGAATCCGCACGGGTTGACCGGGGCGAGCATCCCGGCGGTGAACGCCAGCGCCAGCAGTCCGCCCATCACGCCGCTCCCGCGTCGCGCAGTGCGGTGGTGATCTGGTCGGCGGACGGGTCGGTGGCGCGGTAGGTGACCTTGCCCGCCGGATCGACCACGACCAGCGTCGAGAGCGACGCCACCGAGAGTCGTGTGGTGAGGGTGGCGCCGGTGTCGATCACGGCGGGCAGCGCCTGGGTGCCGGTGAAGTCCTGGAACCCGGCCACCGTCTGCGCGGATTCACCCGGATCCATGTCGACCAGCACGAACGACGCCTTGTCGCCGAGTTGTCCGGCCGCCTGCGCCACCGATTTCGCGCCGCCCACGCATTCGCCGCAGCCGACGGAGAAGAAGAACAACGCGGTCGGCTTGTCACCGGGCACGCTGATGGAGGTGCCGGTGACGGTGTCGACCTGCACCGGCGCCACCGGATCCTGCGCCGTCGTGTCGGTCGAGGTGCACCCGGTGAGGGCCAGGGCTGCGGACAGCGCCAGCGCGGCGGCGGCGAGGGCGGGGCGGCGAAAGCGTGGCAGAGTGGCCATTCGAGGACAGTGGCCTTTCGTGCGGGGGGCGAGGGAGTGTCAGCGCGGTCTCGCGACCGCTCATCGGGGTGTCAGAGTTCGAGACGGTCATGCCGGGGTTTCCGTCCGGTCGCGGTCGGCCGGAGCCGACCGAGGGGATCCGGGTCGGGGCGGACAACACCCCGTGGCCTTACGGGCGCGGCGCCGCAGGGTGTAGCCGACGGCGGCGGCCACGACCAGCACGCCTGCGGCAAGCAGCCACGGGCTGGTCAAGACACCGCCGAGACCGGCGAGCACGCCGCCGGCGATCAGGGCGGGACCGGCGCAGCAGGCGACCATCACCAGCACGCCACCGGCCACTGCGAGCAGACCACCGAACCCGCCCGAGTCGTTGTCGGGTGTGTTCATCGCCTTGTTGTCGGGTGTGTTCATCGCCGCCCACTACCGTCCGCGGCGGGGATGCGCGGGCAGCAGCCCAGCGCGGCGGAGTTGTCGGCCGCCAGCGACCGCGCCAGCATCACCAGGTCAGCTACCCGCGGATCACCCACGGAGTACCGCAGTTTCTTCCCGTCGCGGCGCGCGAGGACATACCCGCAGTCGGCCAGGCAGGACAGGTGTACCGACACCCGGGGCTGCGAGATGCCGGCGTGTTCGACGCAGTCGGCGGAGGTGCGCTCCCCGGCGAGGATGAATTCGAGGAGCTTGAGCCGGGTCGGATCCGACAGGGCGCGAAAAAACTTCGCCGTCGTATCCAGATGCGTACACGCCGACTCGGCACCGGGCACGGTGACAGTGGCGGTGGTGGACCGGGCCATGGGATCGCCTCCACGAGACTTGAACTATTCGGATAAACGCATAATATGGTTCCGGTAGATATTCGTCAACACGAATAGCAGCCGTTGTCGGTTCAGCGGTTGCCCGACCAGGAGGCACCCTCGTGACCTTGACAGATTCCCGCGCCGATCTGGCGATCATCGGTTCCGGCTCGGCGGCGTTCGCCGCCGCCATCGCCGCGGTCAACCTCGGCAAACGGGTGGTGATGGTGGAGCGCGGGACGGTCGGGGGCACGTGCGTGAACGTCGGGTGTGTGCCCTCGAAGGCGCTGCTGGCCGCCGCCGAGGCCCGCCACGCCGCCGAGGCGGCGGGCCGGTTCCCCGGGCTCACCCCCGCCGAGGTGCCGCTGGATTTCCCCGCCCTGATCGCGGGCAAGGACGCGCTGGTCGGGCAGCTGCAGGCGGAGAAGTATGTCGACCTGGCCGCCGACTACGGGTGGGAGATCGTCTCCGGCACCGCGGTGTTCGACGGCAGCGCCGAGGCACCCGTGCTGCGGGTCGCGCGCGCCGAGGGCGGTGTACGGGTGATCGAGGCCGACCAGTATCTGATCGCCACCGGTGCCGCGCCCTGGGCTCCGCCGATCGACGGCCTCGTTGAGGCCGGGTATCTGACCTCGACCACCGCCATGGACCTCCAGCAGCTGCCGGAGTCGCTGATCGTGGTGGGTGCGGGCTATGTGGGGCTCGAGCAGGCCCAGCTGTTCGCCCGCCTGGGCAGCAAGGTCACGGTGATCGCGCGTAGCCGGCTGACCTCGGGTGAGGAACCGGAAATCTCGGCCGCGCTCGAGGCCGTCTTCGCCCACGAGCGCATCGACGTGCTCACCACCGCCACCGTCGAGAAGGTCCTCGCCGACGACGGGCACAAGGTGGTGACCGTGCGCACCGGCGGCGGCGCCAGCACCGAGCTGCGGGCCGAGCAGGTGCTGATGGCCACCGGCCGCCGCCCCAACACCGCCGGGCTGGGCCTGGATGCGGTCGGCGTCGCCGTCGACGAGCGGGGCGCGGTCGTGGTCGACGACCGCCAGCGCAGCAGCAATCCGCGCATCTGGGCGGCCGGGGACGTGGCCGGGGATCCGCAGTTCGTGTACGTGGCCGCCGCGCAGGGCACCCTGGTCGCCGACAACGCCCTGGCCGGTGCCGATCGCGTCCTGGACTACACCACGGTGCCGCGCGTGACGTTCACCAGCCCCGCGATCGCCTCGGTCGGACTGACCGACGCGCAAGCCGCCGCGGCCGGGCTGGCCTGCCAGTGCCGGGTGCTGGGGTTGTCGAGCGTGCCGCGGGCGCTGGTCAACCGGGACACCCGCGGCCTGGTCAAGATCGTCGCCGAAGCCGGCACCGGCCGGATCATGGGCGTGCACGCCCTCAGCGACGGCGCCGGGGACCTGATCACCGCCGCCACCTATGCGATGACCGCGGGTCTGACCGTCGACCGGCTCGCCCACACCTGGGCGCCGTACCTGACCATGGCCGAAGCGCTGAAACTGACCGCGCAGACTTTCACCACCGACGTCACCAAACTGTCCTGCTGCGCAGGCTGACGCCGTCGGACGGGAGGCAGTGATGAACGGACACATGACGATCGGGGACCTCTCGGCCCGCACCGGGGTGCCGGTGAAGGCGCTGCGCGAGTACACCGACCTCGGCCTGATCTACACCCTGGGCCGCAGCCCGGCCGGCTACCGCCTCTACACCGACGACGCGGAGTGGTGCGTGCGGTTCATCGGCGAGCTGCGCGGCCTCGGGCTCACCATCGCCGAGATCTGCCAGCTCACCTCCACCGACCGTGACGACCACGGCCGTTCGGTCGGCGCCCATCTCGCCGAGCTGCTGCAGCGGTCGCGGCAGCGGCTGCGCCCGATGCCGAGCAGATCCTCGACCGCATCGACGCCTTCGAAACCGCACACCGTGCGCATCTGGCCACCGACGACCTGTGCTGGGCCGGTGACCCGTGCGGATGCGAGCTACGGGCTTGACCCTCACCCCGGGGACAGACCCTACCGTCGGCACCGTCACTGTCCGATCGCCCTCGAGGAGTCCGATCCCATGAGTACCGACAACCTCACTGCCGACGTTTTCGCCAAGATCCTGCCCGCCGGCCGGGACCGGGCGCTGATGCGCGCCGCGCTGCGGCTGCTCGCCCACGGCACCCCGGTCACCGTCACCGAACTCGCCGCCGCCGCGGGAGTGCCCGACCTCGACCCCGCGCAGACGCCGATCGGCGCCGACGTCGAATACGACGAGGCCGGCCGGATCGTCGGCTGGGGCCTGACCCTCAACCCGACCCCGCACCGGTTCAGCGTCGGTGGCCACCAGCTCTACACCTGGTGTGCCCCCGACACCCTCATCTTCCCCGCCGTCATCGGCGCACCCGCCTGCATCGAATCCGACTGCCCGATCACGGGCACCACCGTGCGCCTGACCATCGACCCCGTCACCGGGGTCAGCGACCTGGAACCGGCCACCGCGATGGTGGCCTTCGTCGACCCCGACCGGATCCAGCCCGGTCACCTCCGCGCCACCTGCTGCAACCCGCAGATGTTCCTCGCCACCTCCGACGCCGCCCACCACTGGCAGGCGAAATTCCCAGGCATGACGGTGCTGCCGGTCACCGACGCCTACCACCAGCTCGCCCGCCCCCTCGCCGACGCGATCACCGACCCGACCACGACCACCGGAACCAGCGCCTGCTGCTAGATCGCGCCGCCGCCGATCCGGGCCGGCGCTGCGGGTCAGAACAGGGTGTCCCGCACGCGCAGCGGCCGGTACCCGGTGGGGCCGAGCTGGGCGAGTTCGGCGTCGATGTCGACCTCGATGGCGCCGAAGAAGTTGATGTTCTCGCTGTGGGCCGGGGAGATGTGCGTCAGCACCTCGTCGTCGATGCGCCGCCCGGCCCGCCGCATCTGTTCGGTCGCCAGCCCGTAATACTCTGTGGTCCAGGCGATGACGGCGTTGGTCGCCAACGTGAGGCACCATGCCTGTTCGGTCTGTCCCTCCAGGTGCCTCGCGCGCACGGCGCCTTCGTGCGCGTAGAGCAGGTCGCGGCGGAGCGCGTGCAGGGATTCGCCCTTGTTGAGCTGTCGGGAGATCTTGCGCCGATAGCCCGGGTCGGACAGGTACCGGGCGGCGTAGATCGTGCGCCGCAGCGCCCCGTATTCCTTGAGCGCCGCCGCGAGGGCGTTCTGCCGGCCCGACGCGGAGAGCTTGCCGACCAGCAGCGACGCGGTGGCGTGCCCGAACTTCAGCGACCCGCTCAGCCGGAGCAGGTCGTCGTAGTGCTCGGCGATGAGATCCAGATTCAGCTTGCGGGTCAGCAGCGGCCCGGCGTGCGGGAACGCGGACTCCACCTGGGCCCGAGGCGCCGCCCGATACAGGGTGATCCGGCCCAGGTCCCGGATGCGGGGCGAGAGCTGCAATCCGAGCAGGTCGAACAGCCCGAAGTTCACGAGGGTGACGCCGTGCGTGTCGGTCGCATGCTCGGTGATCGGCAGATCCGTTGCATTGCCGAGGATTTCGTCCAGCACGTAGTGAGCTTCGCGTCTCGTCGCGACGATGACCTTGGTGCCGTAGGTGGCGTGCTGATCGGTGACATGGGTATACGTGCTCAGTCCTTCGTTCGCGAAATAGCGGCTCAACGCTCTGGCGGTGACCGATTTGCCGCGGGTCGGGAACCGTTGCCCATCACTCGACGACAGGGTGCCGGCGCCGAAGACCGGGGTCAGCGGCAGCCTTTGGTGGTAGTCGATGATCGTCAGGTTCGCCGCCCGCAGCGTCTCCTCCCGCACATACCATTCGCTGGTCCAGGCCAGGATGTCGTAGGAGAGGCCCGACGCCTCGGCCATTCGGGTCAGCCCGAGGTTGGTGGAGTAGGCCAGCAGGACGGCGATGAGGTTGCGTTTCAGCTCCGGGCTGCGGGCCTGTTTGCCGCCGGCGTGGGTGAAGCAGTCCAGGTAGCCGGTGCGTTTGTCCAGCTCGATCAGCAGCGACACGATCGGCGCGAACGGCAGCATCTCCGTCAGCTCGGCCTTGAGCGCCGTCGCCTCCGCGGGCACATCCTCCGCCGACAGCGGTGAGATCACCAGGTCACCGGCCTCATCGAGACGGACCGGCCCGTCGCCGCCGGCGAGCACCTTCTCCAACTCGCCCATAGCGGCGTCGAGCTCGTCGGTGGCGGTCGCCAGCGCGCGAGCGGGATCAGCGGACTTGCCGACCAGGCGGCAGAACTCGTCACGCTGCGGCTCCCACGCCTGCGGGGTCAGCAGGTACGCGGCCGGGTCGGCGTAGCGGCGCGACCCCGGCACGAACACATCCCCGCTGCGCAACCCGTCACGCAGCCCCAGCAGCACGCACAGCTCCCAGTAGTGCCGATAGGCGGTGGTGTTACCGGCTTTGCGGGCCTCGTCGAGGTAGCCGCGCCACTTCGTCGGCACGAACCCGGTCGGCGCGTCGTCGGGCACCTTGCGGGTACCGGTCGCGTTCAGCTCCCGCAGCATGTGCACCCCGATCAGCAGCTCGGTCGCGGCGGTGCCGCCGGCGAACCGGACTGTCGACAGCACCTGCGGGGTGAACTGCCGCAGGTAGGAGTACGAGCTGTCCAGAGCGGCCAGGTGCCCGTGATCGCGCGGCAGCCGAGGCTTGGCCTGCGCGACCGCGGCCCGCAACCGCTCCCATCCGATCCGATCGCCCCGGATCAGGCCGCCGATCTCCTCGTCGGGGATCTGCAGGTCACAGACGATCGCCAGCAGGTCGTCGAGCAACCCCTGCCGATCCTCTCCGGCCTTACCGCGCTCGGCCAGCTCGTCGCGCATCCGGCGTTCGGCCTTGCTCAACCTGGCCGAGATCGCCTGATCGAACAGCTGCACCACCTCGTCGAGCACATCGGTGGCCGACTGCGCCAACACGGTGAGCAGAATCGGGTAGCGGCGTTGCGGATCCCGGCGTTCGAGGGCTTGGCCCGTCAAGCGGCGGCCCACCGTCGCCAGGAACCGCCGCCGCTCCGCCGGCAGCACCGACATGTCCAGCTCATCCGCGCCCAGGTTGCGCAGGAACACCAGCTTCTCGACCTCGGCCTTCACCGCGGTCGCCGACGCCTCCACCGGGCCGGTCGACAACCACCGCAACCGCGACATCTCGATCGACGGGTCGACGACCAGCAACGCATCCAGTTCCTTACACCGCTGCGGCGTGAACTCGCGCGCCAACCGGTCGTAGGTCTCCCGCTGCGCCCGCGTGCGAGCGTGCGCGACCCGGCGGACCACCGTTTCCGGGCCCGGCCGGATCACCCGCGCCGAGATCAGGTACTCACACGCCAGCCGGAACAACAGCGTCGGCGAATCGTGCTCCATCGCCCGCGCCAGCAGAAACTCATCCAGCTCCTTCAACTCCATCGCCCCGGCAGGCCGCCACCCCAGATACTGGGCCACCAGCCGCACATGCTCGGTCCGCGTCTGCGCCCGCTTGCCATACGAACGAAGCTGCGCTGCATCGATATTCAGCTGATCCGCCAGCCGGGCCACCGCCACCGGCGGCGCCGACGGCACCTTGTCCGGCACGAACCCCAGCCACGGCAAGGTGCACAACGCCACCGCCAGGCCCAGACGGACCGCAGGGCCCCTGCCCTGCGGAGCAACAAACGCCAGATCCGCCGGGGTCAGCGTGAAGTACCGGAACAACTCCTCACGACTGATCTCCGGGAACTCCCGCAGGCGCTGCAACTCCTCGTCCGCGAATACCCGCGTCGCCACGAACCCCAGCCTCCAACACGCCGACCAACCTCATCGGCAGACAAGCCAAGCACCAACCACCCCGGCCCGCAGCCCGAACCGAGAAATCGCCGCTGACCAGGCACTACGCGAACTTCGTTGTTTTTTGCGCCATTACTACCGGGACCCCTTTCTTGAGTGCTCATCAGTCCTCCGTCCAGTGAGTGATGGTCAGGTGCTCGAACGGATACCGCCCGACACTGATCTGGTACGTCGTCGGTGGTGTGGTGTCGGTGGCAGTGCGTTCGACTGCGTCGACGAGTTGATCGTTCATGTGTTTTCTCCTATATTCGCTCAGTCGTATCCGCCCGATTTTTCCCGAGTACTACGGCTACCCCTGCACCCAGCGGTTTGTCGCCGTGAGCTGCGGCCACAGCGGATCCCAAGTGGAATGATCACCGCCTGCACCGGGTACGAGGACGTGCGGTGAACCTTTCCCGGTGACCTCCGCCCATAATTCGACGCCTGCTGCTGTGATCAGGTGCACTTCCTGCACGTCGTCTCCTTGAACGTAGCGAGTTCACATCGACTGGTCGGAGACGTCGGGTTCGGCGGCGGTGGGTGAGAGTGCGGGGCGGATCCTGGCAAGTTCCGCGCGGGCCGTGTCGGCGTCGGACCGCAGTGCGGACAGTTCGACACGGAGCGCAGTGATCTCGGCACGGAGTTCATCGCCGCGGTCGCGGGCGGCGGTTTCTGCGGCGCGCGCGGTGGCGGACGTGACCCGTGCCTCTTCGAGTGCATCTCGGAGTTCGGCGATGCGGGTCCGTTCGGTGCCGAGATCGGATTCGAGACGGCCGATGGTGGCGGCGTGGCGCTCGGTGTCGGCGCGGGCGCGTTCGACGGCGGTGTCGGCGCGGGCAAGCCGGTCGCGGGTCTCGCCGAGATCGGTGCGGAGACGGTCGCGTTCGCTGGTCGCAGCGTCGAGGTGTTCGCGCTGTGTGGCGATCGTCGCGTGCAGTTCGTTCACGGTCTGTTCGTGCTCGGCGACCGCGGCTGCGTGTTCGTCGCGATGTCGACGTAAGGCGTCGGCATGTTCTTCGTTGACGCGCGCCAGTTCGTCGTGGTGCTCGGATTCGAGAATTCGGAACTTCTCGCTGTGCGCGGCGCGGGCGTCGGACAGTTCGCGGTCGACGGCCTCGACGGCGGCGTCGGCGTTGTCGCGGTCGTCGGTGGCCTGAGTGAGTCGCTCTTTGAGTCGGGCGATCACGGCGTCGGCATCGGCCTTGACCTTCGCGAGTTCGGTGGCGGCCCGGTGCAGTTGCGCATCGAGTGCGCCGGGGTCGGTGAGTTTGTCGAGGGCTGCGCTGATCTGCGTGGCGACGGCGGTGTGCTGTTCGATGCTCGCGGCGGTGAGAGCGCGCAGTGCGGTGACTGCGGCGGTGAGGTTCGCGGCCGCATCGATCGGTGTGGCGGGGTCGGTGAGTTCGGCGAGTTGTTCGGCTTCTTTGCGGCGCCGCGCGCGTTCGCGGTGGGCGCGGACCCGGTCGGCGGGGGAGTCGTATTTCCGGGGTCGGCCGACGCGTGGCTTTTCGGCTTCTGTGCCCGTGGCGGGGTCCACATCCGTGGTTTCGCTCATTCGCGTCCCTTTCGACCGTTTCCAACCATACTATAAGAGTACATAACATGAAACGAAACACGAAATGAAACGTTATGAAATACCAAACTCACAGTTGGGAAACCTTCGAACTCCGACTATGGGGAATTATTGTGGCGTTCCGTTACAGATCGAGCACTCATATGCGTAATTGCGCATGGAATCGGCTTGATCGTCATAATTCCCTATTATGACGATCAAGATTTTCGGGGGTCCGAAAACTGTGCACCCCTCGGGGAGGGGCACCGGCGGGCCACGACACCCGTCGACCGCTCATCGAAGAGTGCCGCCCGGAACTGCCCTCGATGAACGGCGCTCGGGCCGACAACGCCTACGGTGTGCCGCCGGCCCGAGGGTGGGCCCTCACTTGAGGTGCCGGCCGAAGAACCGGTTCGCCTCGTCGCCCGCGTGCTGTGGAACGCCGGCGTGACCGCCCATATTGGCGTGCAGCGCCTTCTCCGTGGAGCCGAAAGCGTCGAACAGGTCCAACGCCGATTGCCGGTCGTTACCTTCGTCGTCCCACTGAAGCAGGACATGCAGCGGAATGGTGACCTGCCGGGCCTCCTCAACGATGATGCGGGGCACGAAACTCCCCGCGAACAGCACGGCGGCAGAGATCCGCGGCTCGAGCACCGCCAGCCGGACGCCGAGGGCGATCACCCCGCCGGAATACCCGACCGGGCCGTCGATCTCGGCCAACGAAAGCAGGACGTCCAGGGTGGCCCGCCATTCCGGGACGGCCTTGTCGACCAGTGGGAGGACGAGCCGGTCGACGATCTCGTCGTCGATCGGCCCGCCGGCTTCCAGCGCCCGGTGCAGGTCGGTTCGGGCCTGATCGGTGGCGGTCGATCGAGGCCGGTCACCGCTCCAGGGCAGCTCGATGGTCGCCGCGGCGTATCCCTCTGCTACCGCGGCACGCGCCCGGGCCGCCAGTCGCGGGTACATCGTGTCCAGTCCGAGTGGAGGATGACCGAGCAGGATCAGCGGGACCGGAGTGGAGGCGGATGCGGGCGTCCACAGGATGCCGGGAATCTCGCCGAGGGTGAATTCGCGTTCGAGGACGCTGCCGTAGAGACGCTGTTCGGAAGTGAAGTACATGGCCGTGCCTTTCGGGAGTGCTCATGATGGCGCTCCCGGACGACCTATCGTCCGACCGTGGACCCGGAGGGGAGCACCCATGTCGATACTGCGTTCACGGGTACCACCTCCTCGTTCTCTCGCACGGCCTCCGGAAAGTAGCAGTGGCCGCGGCGGCCGGGCAACAGGTTTTGCGAAGGACCGGGAGTCCACTTCGTGACAATCACGCACTGCCACGGCGTTGGGCCGTGGGGGTTCTGCATCTGCACCGAGCGGTATCGTGACCGTCTCCATTTCGTGCTTCGTCGCCTCTAGAGTGACGGACATGAGTGATCAGTGCACCGCAACCGAGCAACCTCCGGCACATCGAGACCGGTTCGTAGCCGATGTGTCCCTGAGCGTTCTCGGAGTGGCAACCCTGGCCTGGGCACTGACCTGGTTCATCAACGGCAGCGCTGCAGCCGGTATCGCCGGGTGGTTCCTCTCGCCTCTCGCATGCGTGGTCTTGTGGTCCGCCTGTGTGTGGCGGGCGCATCGAGCCGGCACCTCCACTCCGGTGCGTTATCGCTGGGTGCTCGCAGTTGCGGTCGTGTCCCTGCTGCCCTCCGTCGCAGGGTTCTTCGGTCCCCTGTTCGCCGTCGCGCTCGTGGTACTGGCCCTGGCAATTCCGGAGCGATCGACCACGATGAGCACGATTGCGGCAGTGGTGCTCGTCGCGAACCTGCTCACCGCGACGGAGCTGGGCCGGACACTCGGGGTTGGCACCATCGACACCGTGTTCGGCTTTGTTGCGATGGGAATCGGTATCGCTGGTGTGCTCATCGCAGTCTGGGGCCTGAACGGAGTCGCCCGCCATGTGCGACCGTGTTCTGACCGGACATCAGCCGGCCGCCCCAGCGGTGATGTTGCGGCAGCAGAGAACTGAGCGCCTCTGTTCGGAACATGTGCCGAGCGCATCGGTCGGTGGTCCTCAATTGAGCTGCTGTCTATCCGAGTCGCGCGGTACCGGTAGCCGTCCACCTGCAGCGACTGGCCCCGCGTGTCCGCGTGGATGGTATCCGGTTGGACGTCGGATTCGTTGCGCAGCAACCCATCGACGATGCAGACGGCTTCCCACGCCCCGCACGGCACGAGGTGACTGAACAGCGCGATGTAGGAGTCGGACACGAACCGCATCGCCAGGTTGCCGTAGCCGCCGTAGCGGATGTGCGACTCGGCGAGCAGGTTGTTCCTCTCAGGTGCCGATCTGCAAGCCGTCGACGGCGACGATCTGCCCGTCGCCCCACATCCCGGCCACGTCCAGGGTGGTGGGCGCGTTGATCACATCGGCCGAGCACCGGTGCACCTTGTCGGCGGTGAAGTGCTTGTTGCCCGCGGTGTACAGCTCGTGGGCGGACACCTCGCCGCGCATGTGCCGGGCCACCTCCGTTGCGCCGAGGTTCGCTCCGTACGCGTAGGCGGTGAGCACATACCGGCCCAGAACGTCGCCGCGGATCTTCGGGTCCGACCCGAATGCCGGTCCCAGATGCCGCAGCCACCATAGAACGTCATCGTCCTCGAACAGACGATGGATCCACCTCGAACGTGGCACGCGGAGTTCGCCTTGTCCTGAGCTGGAGGCCTGCCGCCGCTATGCTCACGGCGTGGCATTCCTGTATGCAGCCCAATTATCGCCCACCAAGCCGGAAGTGATCGCCGCCTGGCTGTCGTCCGCCGACTACTACCCGGGAACGACGCCTGTGCTCGAGCAGGTCGGTGCGTACCGCTTCGACGATCCCGACGGTGAAGTCGGGATCGAAATCCATCTGGTGCGCGACGCGGACGGGTCCGTCTTCCAGGTGCCGTTGACCTACCGCGGGGCACCGCTGCCGGAAGCGCGACCGGTGGGGGAGATGGAGCATTCGGTGCTCGGGCACCGCTACATCTACGACGCCACGACCGACCCCGTCTACGTCGGGCAGTTGCTTGCCACCATCGATGGTGCCGGACGTGAAGCCGAGCAGTTCTTGCACGTCGACGGCACGGAGCCACTGAAGGTCGAGAACACGGTGCACGTCCGGGGCACCGGGTCCGGATCGGGGGCTGTTCCGACGGTCACCGAGCTACGGACAACCGCTGCCGGAACCGACACCGTGATCGAGGCGGGAGACACGACGGTGGTGGTGCACCACCGCCCGGTCGACACCGAACCGACCGGCCCCGCGCTGGTCGGTGAATGGAACACCGGCCGAGCGCTTCTCGCGCACATCCGATAGGCGAGACGACGGAACATAGTCCAGACGCCGGAACACGGGCGGCAGCCGCCGCGCCGTGTGTCCAGGCGCCGGGGGTACTACCGGGTCAGCCCCGTGATCTCGTGCGGGCCTGTCCGATCGTCGTCGTTGTCGCCGCTCAGGATGCCCTTCTGCAGCGCCCCGAACACGGCCAGGCCCTGCCCGACCATGCCGGAGATGGTGTCGTTGACACCTTCTTGACCGTTGAGGATGGTCAGGTTGGAGTTGGCCAGGCCCTTCGCGGCGGCCTCCACGATGAGCGGCAACTGCTCGATCAGCGTCTGATCCAGCGCGACACGACCGTTGGAGGCGGCGGCCTCGGCCAGGATCCGAATTTCTTCCGCCTTCGCCTTCGCCAGGATCTCGGTCTCGCGGGCCTTCGCCTCGGCCGGCTTGATGACCTCGCTCTGCAGTTGCTTCTCCCGCAGTTCCGCCTGTTTGATGGCCAGTTCCGACTGCGCCTCGAGGACCTCGCGCTGCGCGGTGGCCTGCGCGAGCGGTCCGGCCTGCGCGGATTCCGCCTTGGCGCGGTCGGTCTCGGCCTGGATCTCCGATTCCTTGATCGCAGTCTCGCGTGTGTATTCGGCCTGCCGGCGACGGGATTCCTGCTGCGCTTCTGCGGAGGCCCGATCTGCTTCTGCCTGCGCGATCTTCGCTTCCCGCTCCACTTGCGCGAGGTGCGGTGCGCGCAACGAATCGATGTAACCGGAGCCGCAATCGTCGATGGACCGGATCTGCATCGAATCCACGATCAGACCCATGCGGCCCATCTCCACATTGGAGCTGTCGAGCACCTGTGAGGCGAGGACTTCACGCTGACGGATGATCTGTTCGACCGTCATCGAACCGATGATGGACCGCAGGTGACCGGCGAAGATCTCCCCGACGGTGCCGGCCATCGCACCTTTCTGGGAGGACAGGAAACGCTGCGCGGCGTTGACGATCGATTCGTTGTCGTTGCCCACCTTGAATGCGACCACCGCGCTGACCGACAGTTCCACCCCTTGGGTGGTCACGCAGGTTTCCTTGATGAGGGCCTCGTGCAGGTCCAGCGACAGGATGTCTGCTTTACGCACGACAGGGATCACGAACGCACCCTGACCGGTGACCACACGGAACGGTGCCCCGTCGCCCCCTCGACTCCCACCGGAAATGAGTAGGGCCTCGTTGGGGGCGGGTACTCGATATCCGAACATTCGATCTCCTTCTCGCTAGGTACTGCCTGTCTCACGTTCGAAGTTCAGATCCAGCCACGGCTCGACGTCCAGGGCACGACCACCGCGGCTGCCGACCACCAGGACGGTGGACATCGTGGGAAGCGGCTCCGTGGACCATGCGGTGTAGGTCTCGCGGCCACCACGGATCGTCAATTCCACCTGTCCGGGCCCGTCGGCCCCGCGGGTGGCCAGGGTGAGACGTCCGATCGTCCCGATCGGATTCTGGTCGGCCATGCGGGTTACTGTCCGGCAAGGGCCGTGGTGAGCGACCCCACGGACCGTTCGACACCCCACCGCTGCGCGAGCGCGGTCAACGCGTCCGGATCGGCCGGCGACGACGGCAATTCGTCGGATTTCGAATGTTGCACCGGCGCGTCGGTCGCGACCCGTACCACCGGCATCGCCACATCGAGGTAGTCGGAGGCGGCGACAAGTTTGCTGCGGAGGCCTTTCGCCATCGACGTCGATTCGTCGAGCGCCGCTGCGCGCACCGCGGCAAGCGACCCGTACTGCATGAGCAGTCCGGAGGCGGTCTTGTCTCCGATGCCTTTGACGCCGGGCAACCCGTCCGACGGGTCGCCGCGCAGCGCCGCGAGTTCGGCGTAGGCGGCGCCTGCCCGGTCCAGAGGCACTCCGTATTTGTCGGCGACCAGCGCCGGGTCGTACAACTCGGCTTTCGCCAGGCCTCGACCCACATACAGCACCCGCACGGGTACCGGACTGTCGGTGACGACCTGCAGCAGATCCCGGTCGCCGCTGACCACCACCACCGGATCGGTGCGTTCGGTCGCGGCGAGAGTACCCATCACGTCGTCGGCCTCGAAACCGTCGGCGCCGCCGGTGGCGATGCCCGCGGCGGCGAGGATGTCGAGGATCACCGGAATCTGCCGGCTCAGCGCGGGCGGGACGTCTTCGACGGTGCCGTCGAGAGAGTCGGCAGCGACGCGGTGCGCCTTGTAGCTGGGCACCGCCGCGACCCGGAATGCGGGCCGCCAATCCAGGTCCAGGCAGGCGACCATCCGGGTGGGGCGATGACGGCGAATCAGCGTCGCAACCATGTCGACGAATCCGCGGATCGCGTTGACGGGGGTGCCATCGGGGCCGGTGAGGGAATCGGGCACGCCGTAGAACGCGCGGAACCACAAGCCGGCGCTGTCGAGCAGCAACAGCGACGGCGCCGGGGTGTCGGGTTCGGTGGTGTGAAGTCCGGAAGTGTCGGGTTCGGTCACGGACCTCATCCTGCCATCCACCGCCGGGCATTAGGCTCGACGGCATGAGCACCGCTGAGTCCCGCTTCCCCGCCGTCCGCTACGGAGCCCGACTGCGCCGCGCCGCCGAACTCGGCGCCGCCGCCGGACTCGATGCACTCCTGATCACCCCCGGCCCCGACCTGCGGTATCTGATCGGGTCCCGCGCCGAATCCTTCGAACGACTCACCTGCCTGGTGATCCCCACCGACGGATCGACCGCCGCGGTCGTCGTGCCACGTCTGGAACTGGCGTCGCTGACCGAGTCCGCCGTCGCCGAACTGGCACTGCCGGTGCGCGACTGGGTGGACGGGCAGAACCCGTATGCGATCGTCGCGGAGCTTGTTCCGGGTGGTGAGAAGATCGCGGTCGCCGATGCGATGCCCGCGCTGCACCTGGTGCCGCTCGCCGCCACCTTCGACTGTGTCCCGGTGCTCGCCACGTCGGTCATCCGGGAACTGCGCATGATCAAGGACAGCGACGAGATCGAGGCATTGCGCCGCGCCGGCGCTGCCATCGACCGGGTGCACGCCCGGATGGGTGAGTGGCTGCGCCCGGGCCGCACCGAAGCGCAGGTCGCCGCGGACATCTCCGCCGCGATCCTCGCCGAGGGCCACACCGAGGCCGCGTTCGTGATCGTCGGGTCGGGTCCGCACGGCGCCGACCCGCACCACGAGGTGTCCGAGCGGGTCATCACCGCCGGAGACATCGTGGTCATCGACATCGGGGGGCCGGTCGAGCCGGGCTACAACTCCGATTCGACCCGCACCTACAGCATCGGCGACCCGGATCCCGCGGTGGCCGAGAAGATCGCTCTGCTCGAGGCCGCACAGCAGGCCGCGGTCGACGCCGTGAAACCGGGCGCGCGCGCCGAAGACATCGACGCCGCGGCCCGCGATCTGCTCGCCGCCGAGGGCCTCGCGGAGGTGTTCGTGCACCGCACCGGGCACGGCATCGGATTGTCGGTGCACGAGGAGCCGTACATCGTCGGCGGCAACACCGAACCGCTGCGGACGGGCATGGCGTTCAGCATCGAACCGGGCATCTACTTCCGCGGCGAATGGGGTGCCCGCATCGAGGACATCGTCATCGTCACCGACGCCGGGTGTGAGTCGGTCAATCGGCGTCCGCACGGGCTGACGGTGTTGCCGGGCTGATGCTCGGCTCAGCACGGTGAAACCCGTGGTGGAGAAGCAAGGCAGACCGCCACAATGCGTTTAGTGCGACATCATCAACTGCACAGAACGCATGTGGAGGTATGTGATGCACCCCGACGCAGCAACACCGGAAGACGTGGCGATGGCCGTCGCATCCGACCTGGCACAGACTCGACGCAATGTCACCGCGCTCGGCACCGCGATCCGCGCAGCACAGCTGACAGCGGCATCGCCCGCGTTGGCGCGGGCAGTGCAGGCCCAGCAGAATCTGTATGACCGCATCGACGCGGAATTCGGCCTACTCACCAGCGCGCAGGCCGCTGACCGGATGAGCTCTCGTGCCGTTGCCCGGCGGAACGCGGCCACGGCAGCCCGCAGCGAGGGGCGGTTACTCGCGCTGCGACGCGGAAAATACCTGCTGTACCCGGCCTTCCAGTTCGCGGCGGTCGGCATCCTGCCCGTGATCGCAGCGCTCCGCGACATCGGGGATCAGCACGGCTGGGATGAGGCGAGCCTGATCGAATGGATGATGGCGCCGACGACCTACCTCGGTGGTGATCGGCCCGTGGACATCATCAATGATGCCGACCAGCTCCTGGCGGTCGCCACGGAAGCTTTCGGAGTCTCCTGGTGAATGCGGCCGGCGCGCCGCCGCAGCCGTTCGACGCCGACACCAACCCCCTCACTGCAGGTCAACGCCTATATCGGGTACACAACAACACTCGCACGGTCGGCGAGTTCAATCACGGATTCGGCAGCCGAACCCGATTCGCATTTTTCGGCAGACCCGCGGTGCCGGTCCTGTACGCCGCTGATACAGAAGAGGCAGCGCTGGCCGAGTCCTTGCTGTACGACATTCCAGTAGGCGGTGGCATCCTCCCGTATGCCGCATACGCGAACACAGTGATGGGGAAGATCGAGGTGACCCGCAACCTGCGGCTCGCCAATTTGCGTGGCCTCGGCCTGCGTCGCCTCGGCGTGGAGGCCCGGCATGTCACCGATACCGAGGCCAGTGAATACCCGCGCACCGTGCTGTGGGCAGAGGTTGCCCACGCTGCGGGCTTCGACGGGCTGGCGTGGACCTCCCGCACATGCAACGACACTCGGGCTGTCGTCCTGTTCGGCGACCGCTGCAGCAACGCACTTCGACAGGACAGCTCGTTCGGCCGCATCTTCCAGTCCGGCCCCGGCCTCGACTGGCTCATCGAGACCTGCAGCCCGCTGCACGTCGACGTCCTGCCGCCAGCGCCGAGATGACCCCTCAGCACACGACCGCGGGATCCCGACAGTCGGTGGGGATGCGTTCGACGATCCCGCCGGCGAACACCTCGTAGAGCGGCAGCGTTTCGAGATGCACATATCCGATGTGGCAGTCACAGACCGTATTCGGGCAGGGACGCGGCCGTAGTGCGGGCAGATAGGTGCCGTCGTAGAGGTTGCCGAGCGGCGCCGCGACGAAATGGCAGCGGCGCACCAGCCCGTCACCGTCGACGCTGATCACGCTCTCCCCGGTGCGGCACGGCAGCCCCACCGACGGGTGCGGGTGCGCCGAGTATGCGAACAGCGGATCGAGCGCGGTCCACACCGCTTCCTCGGCCGGGTCGTAACTGCGGCCCTCTTCGGCGTTGACCCACAGATAGGTGTGCTGAGGTAGCGCCGCGCGCAGGTCGCGTGCGGCGTCGAGGTTGTCGGCGAGCCCGACGATCCCCACCGAATGCCGGATCCCGATGGCATCGAGTTCGGCGGTGCGCGCCACGAATCGCTCGCGGGTGGTTTCGCCGGGATGGTAGGTGCACCACAGGGCGAGCCGGGTGGGGTCGGCGGCAGCGAGCCAGCCGGTGCGGCACGACAGGTTGGTCTGCACCGCCACGGTCCCCACGTGCGGGAGGTGCGACAGCGTCACCAACGCGTCGCGGTACCAGGAGCGGGTCAGCGCTTCGCCCCACGGGGTGAACAGGATCGAGAGCTGCCGATGCCCGTGCGGGTTGCGGGCGACCCAGTCGACGAATCGGGCGAGTGCCGCCCGGTCGGCACGCAGCGTCGCGGGACTGTCGCGGCGCTTCGCGAACGGGCAGTACGGGCAATCGTAGTTGCAGCTCGCCAGCGGACCGCGATAGAGAATCGTCAGCTCGGGTGAACGAGGGCCGCTGGTCATCGGGTTGCGGCCGCGGCCATCGCCGCGCGGATCGTCGTCGACACCAGCCACGGACCGAGGACGTCGGAGTGAGCGAGCCCGTCGTCGGTGAGCCGGATCAGGGTGCCACCGGCCGGATCGGGTCGGTAGAGGGACCAGCCGCGGGCGGTCAGCTCGGCGAGTTCGGGGATGTCGACGGTCGGGTCGGTCCCGAACCGGGCGGTGTAGTCGGCGGTGCGCATCCCGTCGGTGCGCAGCAGGGTTTTGATCAGCCAGCGGCGGCGCTGTTCCTGCGCGTCGAGGTGCACCCCGACGGTGGCGCGGGTGAAATCGGTGGTGGCGCTGAATTCGTCGAGGATCGCCCGCACCGCGGGGATCCCGACGGCGTAGTCGAACGAATAGTGCAGGGTGTCGGTGTAGGAGCGGGCACCACAGCCGAGCCCGATCATGCCGTCGTCCTGGCAGCAGTAGTCGGTGTCGTCGCCGGGCACATCGGCGCGGCGGAACTGGCGCATCGACTGTTGCCGATAGCCGGCGGTGGTGAGCGCGGTAACTCCTTGCCGGTACAGGTCGAGGCGGCGGGCGTCCCATTCCGGGTCCGGCAGCTGCTCGTCGGGGGCACGGCGACCGAGCCCGGTCAGCGGCCGCACGTACAGCGGATACAGGTAGATCTCCTCGGGGCGTCGCGCGAGCGCGGTGTCGAGGGAGTACTGCCAGGTGTCGGGGGTCTGCCCGTCGATGCCGTAGATCAGGTCGAGGTTGACGACGGGGAAGCGGCCGCCCTGGATGCGATCGAGGGCCGCGTCGACGTCGGCGCGGTGCTGGGGGCGGCCCGCGGCGTGTGCTTCCCGGTCGAGGAAGCTCTGCACCCCCATGCTGATGCGATGCACCCCGCGGTCGGTGAGCACCGTGAGCCGATCGGCGGTGGCCGTCGCGGGAGAGGTTTCCACCCCGATCGACAGCTGCGGCAGTTCCGGGGCGAAGCCGGTGAGGATGTCGAACAGTTCGTCGAGTTCGACCGGTTCGAGATAGGTGGGGGTTCCGCCGCCGATCGCGGCGGTGGCGACGCGGGCATCGCGGCCGGTTGCGTCGAGTTCGGTGCGGACCTGCCGTGCCTGGCGGCGTAGTGCCCGCAGGTAGTCGGCGACGCGGCCCGAGGGTGGGCGGGCGGTGGTGAACAGATTGCAGAAACCACAGCGCATCTCGCAGAACGGGATGTGCGCGTAGAGGAACAGCGACGAGAGGTCCTGCCCGGCCCACACGTCCCGCAGGCGTGGTGCCGGGTCGAGTGGCCGGTAGGCGCTCTTGTGCGGATACGCATACAGGTATCCCTGGTACGGGGAGGCATCCAGATCGATGCGCGTGTCGTTCATGCGGGGACTCCAGGTGTGTGGTGCGGCAGGACGGTGTGCGCGTACGGCACCGTCCACACGCAGTCGTGCGCGAGCCGATGCCCGTGCCGGTCGTCGTCGCCGTATGCGGTGCCGTGATCGGAGCACACGATCAGGAACACCGGTCGGGGAGCGGTGCTGAGCAGCGCAGTCAGCCGCGGGATGCGCGAATCGACGTACCTCAGGGCCGCGGCGTGGCTGGCCAGGGTGTCGGGGCGGCGCGTCTCGGGGGTGCTGGCGATGCCGTCGAGGTAGAAGTGGTTCGGTTGGTGCAGGGCTGCGACGTTGACGAACACGAACCGTGGCCGCGGATCGTCGACCGCGAGGCGGCGCTCGAGGATGTCGAGTTGATGATCGACACTGGCCGGGTCGGTCACGCCGGTGGCCTCGGACCAGTGGCGTTCCTCGAACAGATCGGGCAGCACCGAACCCACGGCGGTCTGCCGGTTGAAGAAGCCGACGCCGCCGATACACATGGTGCGGTAGCCGGCGGCGGCGAGCGCCTCGACGACCGTGGCCTGGCCGAACAGCCAGGTGCCGGACCCGAGGAGAGCTTCGGTGTGTCCGGGGAATTCCGGGGCGAACAACCGCTCGTGGTCGCCGCCGTCGGCCGGGGTGGGCAAAAACCCGGCGAAGAACGCCTGATGCGCGGGGAAGGTGAACGTCGCGGGGGTATGGCGACGCTCCCACCGCCCACCCGGAAGCAACGCGGCGAGGTGCGGGGTGCGGCCGGCGGCCAGTTCGGTGGCGGCGACGTCGAAGCGCAAGGTGTCGAGGGTGACGAACACGATGTCGTGAGTGCCGACGACGTCGCGGAACGCGGGGATCTGGGTCATGCGGTGAACACTCCGGTCAGGCTGTGAATCTGGGCGTCGTAGGTGTCGTGCTCGCGGCAGCGCAGGCCGGGCAGGTTCGGCAGCAGATCACCGAAGGCGTTCACCTCGGCGACGGCCACCGGGATGGGCTGCGGCCCCGACGATGCGGCTCTCGCCCCGACGAGCACATCGACGCCGACGGTGTGGGTGCGGGGAAAACGCCGGGCGGCAGTCTCTGCAACCTCGAGCACCCGCCGCCACCCCGGTTCGCCGATCGCCGCGCGCAGCGCCGCGACGTCGCCGCGGGCGTTGCCCAGGTGCAGGTTCGTCACCGACCCGTGCGATGTGCGGACCACCGCGTGGGTCGCGGCGCCGGCCACGACCAAGACCCGCACATCGACGGCCCGGCCCTGCAGCACGAGTTTCGGGAACCACTGTTCGATATGCAGTCGCTGCGGAGCGAGCGCATCGATGAGCGCACCGACCTCCTTGTCGCCGCGGAACACTCCGGCACGAAGGCTGTTGACCGGCTGCCCGTCGTGCCACTGCACCGGGCCACGGGCGAGCACGTCCGCACCGGTGCCCTGCCCGCGCAGTTGCAGCGCAAGCACCCCCGACGCCGAGGAGCCGTGTGCGGGTTTGACGAACACCCGGGACCAACCGCGGTCGCGGAGCCGAGCCCGTACCTCGTGCCAACCAGCGACCGCGGTGATGCCGGGCTCGTCGAGCGCAGCGGGTACCGGGATGTCGGCGGCGGCGAGACGCGCGTGGCAGGCGGCTTTGTCGAACAGCACCGCGAGGTCGTCGGGATCGGCGGTCATCCGCGCGCCGGCCGAGTCGGCAGCGGCACCGAGTCCGCGGGCGGCGGTGGTGAACCCGGAATACCAGGCGGGCCCGGCGGTGATCGTCCCGTGCGGCGCGCACCGGGGAGCACCCCTCAACAACCGGTCGACGACCGGGTCGTCGCCGGGGGAGTCGATGCGTACCAGCGTCGGCGCCCCCGGTGTGGCCAGGGCCTCGGTGAGGACTGCACCCGCGTGAGCGGGCCCGTCGGCGAGGACCGCCCGCCAGCTCAATACCCGCGGCGCCGGGCAACCCGCCCGATGCAACGCCGCGGTGAGCAGGGTGGTGCGGCGACTGCCCGGGTTCCCGACCACCAGCATCCCCGATGTGGATCTCATTCGGAGACAGCGGTATACAGGTAGACCTCGTCGTTGTACGTTTCGGGTTCCTGCCGGTCGGCGGCGGAAATCTCGATCTGCGGGTGCGCCGCGCGCAGCCGCGTCAATGCCTCGTCGGACACGAAATGATGGTCGAGGATCAGGCTGCGCACCGCTCCCAGATCGGCAGCGGCGAGCGCGTCGGCGCCGGTGTCGGTCAGCGTGCCGTTCGACAGGTCGAGCGCGGTGATGCGCTGCAGAACTGGTGCCTGCTGCAGTGCCGCGGCGATGCGGTCGGCGAGGTCGCTGTTGCGTAACCCGAGGCGGGTCATCGCCGGGAACCGGTCGCCGGCGAGCAGGCCGGTGAGCGGCTCGAAATCGGTGATGGCTCCGTAGTTGTCGACGCCGAGCCAGAGCTCGAGGTCGGTCAGGTCGGGTGCGTCGATCGCGAGCAGCGCGTCGAGGTAGCCCTGCTGCAGCCCACCGGATTCGACGGTCAGCGACCGCAGGCGCGGCAGCGTGGGTGTAGCGAACGAGACCGGATCGTTGACGATGGAGGTACTGCCGCCGCGCAACTGGAGGGTTTCGAGCTCAGGGGTCGCAGCGAGGACCGAGCCGAGATCACCCCAGTCGATCCACGAGATCTCCGACTCTTCGAAAGTCATGTCGCCGACGAACAGGTGCCTCACGGCGGGGAACGCCGCGAGCAGCGGCACCACCTTGTCTGCGGGCAGTGGATCGCTGGCCTCGGTCCAACATCCGAACACCAGCGTGGTGATCTGTCCGGCCCAGGGTTGCCCCGCGAGGGACAGGAGATCGTCGACGAATGCGTCGTCGCCGCGCCGCCAGTCTGTCGCGACCTTCCATGCGACCGCGGCGGGATCGGCGGGGGCCGTGGTGTCCGAACTGTAGTGCTCGACGGGGAGTCCAGCGAAGGTGCTGGTGGGGGTGTCGATCGTCACCGGTGATGCTCCGTTTCCGAGGAGTAGGTCGGCCGAAGTGCGCCGTCGGCACCCTATGACACGACCCCGACTCGTTTCCGAGAGAGCCGCGCGGCACACTGGCATCATGAGCAACACCACAGCCGGGTCGGCGGCAGCGGGCATCGTCGTCGTGTTCGGCGGACGCAGCGAGATCGGCGTCGAGATCGCCGCCCGGTTGGCGCCGGGTCGCATCGTGGTGCTGGCAGCGCGCCGCGCCGACGACCTCGCGGGGCCGGTGGCACAGGTGCAGGCTGCGGGTGCGGCGGCGGTGCACACCGTCGAATTCGACGCCGACGCACTCGACACCCACACCGCGGTGCTCGACTCGATCAGTGCTGCGCACGGCCCCATCGATGTGGCGGTACTCGCCTTCGGGATCCTCGGAGACCAGGCCCGCGCCGAAACCGATGCGGCGCACGCGGTCGCGGTCGTGCACACCGACTATGTCGCCCAGGTCGGGTTGCTCACCGTCCTGGCCCAGCGCCTGCGGGCGCAGGGCAGCGGCCGCCTCGTGGTGTTCTCCTCGGTCGCCGGGTGGCGGGTGCGCCGCGCGAACTATGTGTACGGGTCGGCGAAGGCCGGCCTGGACGGATTCGCATCCGGGCTGGCCGATGCCCTGCACGGCAGCGGTGTGTCGCTGCTGTTGGTGCGGCCCGGGTTCGTGATCGGCCGGATGACCGAGGGGATGAGCCCGGCACCGTTCTCGAGCACGGCGCCGCAGGTGGCGGACGCGACGGTGCGGGCACTGCACCGCGGTCGCGGTGAGGTGTGGGTGCCTGCGGTGCTGCGGCCGGTGTTCTTCGGGATGCGATTGCTGCCGCGCGCGGTGTGGCGGCGGATGCCGCGGTAGGGACGGGTTGGTCGTGGGCGCAGGCCTCGTTTGCTCATGGACTTCTTCTCCGAGGGAACAGTGCTCGAGCGCACCGAAGGGCGCGTCGTCGCAGCAGCGTACGAGCGAATGACCGCCGACCTGTTCGTCTTCGAGAACTCCGTCCAGGACAACGGTGGTACCGCACAGCCCTACAGTGGATTGCGTGTCCTCGATCAGGAACCTCTCGGTAGGGCTACCCATCCGATCGGGGCACGTTCTCGTGCTCGATGGTGTGGACCGGGTGACCGGCGAAGCGTTTCACCGCGCGATCGGTGGCGGCATCGAGTTCGGTGAGACTGCGGAGACCGCATTGCGACGAGAATTCACCGAGGAACTGGGCGTCACTCTCGGTGCTACCGAACTACTCGCAGTGGTGGAGAACATTTTCGAGTACGAGGGCAACCGCGGACACGAGATCGTCCACGTCTTCGCGGTTGACTCGGTCGAGATCGATGCGATCCCTTGGAGCGCGCAGTTGCGGGTGCTCGACGAAGGCAGCCCGATTCGATGGGTCTCGATCGCTGAGGCGAACCGTCCTTTCTATCCGACCGGCGTTGCGGACATCCTGGATACGCTTCTGCGCGAATCATCGAGCTGAAGGCTGAAGATGGGCGGGGGTCCGACAGTGACCGGTAGGAGGCATAGCGGGGTCAGGGAGAGGAGGTGTCCGGCGGCTGACCCTGGCATTGTGTGTCGCCGTGGGCCGCTACCGTGGGCGAGTGAATGATCGCTTTCAGTTGGTGCCGGCTGTATATCTGCTGCTTCGTCGCAATCTCGTTGGGCGTGAACAGGTCCTGCTCCAATTGAGGGAGGGGACCGGCTACCTGGACGGGCATTGGGCTCATGCTGCGGCAGGGCACGTCGAGCGGGGCGAGTCGGTCTTCGATGCCGCTGTGCGCGAGTGCGCCGAGGAGCTCGGAGTCGCGGTCGATCCTGCTGATCTGGTGTCGCTGACCACGTTGCATCGCCGGCAGCTCCCCGGCGACTCCTACAAGGACCACCGCGTGGACTTCTTCGTCGAGTGTCGCAGTTGGTCATCAGAGCCGCGACTGATGGAACCGGAGAAGGCAGCTGCTCTGCAATGGTTCGATGTAGAAGAACTTCCGACTCCGATGGTTCCGCATGAAGAGTTCGTGCTCGGCGCTCTGTGCTCTGGCAGTCTGATGCCGCTTCACTGCATCGGATTCTGAGCTCGTCACGCATCGTTGACCTTGCGCTCAGATCGCACCTGCGGTTCAGTCGGCCCGGATCATCATCGCCGATGTCCCGAGCATCAGGCGATGGACCGGCCGCGCATCAGCGGCAGCCTGAGCCTCGAGAGGCCAAGATAGAGGAGACGCATGACCGACGAATTCGCAGCCCACCGACACGCCGTAGGCGGCATCAGCTACATCGATGTCGGTCAAGGCCCGGTCACGCTGTTCGTGCACGGTGTCTTCACCAACGGCAGACTCTGGCGTAACTGCGTCCGACTGCTGTCCGATCACCGTCGTTGCATCAGCATCGATCTCCCCGGCCACGGACACACGCCTCCGCTCGGGAATCCTTCGGTGTGGGGGCTCGCTGATGCGGTCGACACCGTTATTCGCGAGCTGGGTCTGCGCGACATTCACCTCGTCGGAAACGACACCGGCGGCGCCGTCTGCCAGATCGTGTTGACCCGAGATCCGGGGCAGTTCGCGTCGTGCGTGCTGACCAACTGCGATACCGAGGGTAACTTCCCGCCGCCGGCGTTCCGGCCTGCCGTGTGGGCGGCCAAGGCCCGGATGTTGTACGCAGCTCGTCCACTTTCTCGCCTTCCCAAAGTTGCCAAGCACATCTACCGCACCGGCTACCAGAACGTCTCCGCTGTGCCCGACGACGTCATCATCGATTATCTGGCGCCGCCCCTGAGCAGTCTCGACGGTGCTCGTTTCATGACAGCGCTGCTCTCGTCGATGACACCCTCTTTGCTCGCTCCGATACGGCCGGCTCTTGGTGCGTGCGAGGTGCCGACCGCCATCGTGTGGGGCACCGGCGATATATTCTTTCGTCGTTCCTGGGCGGATTGGCTCGTTGATCTGATTCCTGGTGCGACCGAGGTCGTGGAAGTGCCTGAGGCACGGTTGTTCTTCCCGGACGAGCGAGCGCGCGAACTCGTCGACGCGCTGGAATCCCACTGGAAGTAAACCGCTGCGCACTACGAGGAGCGGGACTCGTGAGGTGGGGTAGGGCCGACAGCCTTCTAGGGACGATGCGCGATGCGGCCGTCGACAAGGGCATACTGAGCCGATGCAGTCGTCGTTCTTCGATGCCCTCGACGCGCTCGCTCGCTCGGCGCCGATCCGGATCGACCGAGCCGAAGGGTCTGCGCATCCTCGATTCCCCGACGTGACCTATCCGCTGGACTACGGTTTCCTCGAGGGCACCACCACTGTCGATGGTGAGGGAGTGGACGTGTTCGTCGGCAGCAACGCAGGTGCCGGTGTCACCGCGGCCGCGCTCACGGTCGATGCCGGCAAACGTGATGTGGAGGTCAAGGTTCTGATGGATTGCACACCCGGTGAGATCGATGAGGTCTTCGCGTTTCTGTCCGGGACGCTGCTGCTCGGGACCACGATCATTCACCGGTGAGCAGTTGCAGGAGAGACCGTATCCGAGGAGAGAGAGGACGCGATGACCTGGTCTACACGCTGCATCGTGTCCATGGCGCTGGCCGCGTCGGTCAGTGCGGTGACGACAGCGTGCGTCACGGTCGATGTCACCGGTTCGAGCGTCGCCGGATCCGAGCGAGCGGCGCCGGGGTCTTGTGATCGCTTCGATTCGTTCTCGGGGCAACTGTGGGTGGGGGATCCTGCGTTGACGCGACCCACCATCGTTCCGGGGGACCGCTCACTCGAACTCGGTGAGGGCGTTCCTCCCGTGATCCATCCGGTGCTGGAGTCGGTCGAACTCGGCGACGGCAACACCGTCGTCTTCGCGGTCAGCGGTGACGGAGTGATCGGGTGGTCTGCCCGTTTCGTGCAGGAGTCCCGACTGCGCGCCACCGACGCCGTCGTGCCGGTCGCGGGTTCGTGTCTGCTGCAGATTGATCTGAGCGGAGTGGAAACCGGCACTCCGTGGCACCACAGCGCATTGCCGGCCCGGCTGTCACCGGAGGGCGAGGCCGCTGCGGTGGTCGAGGTGCTGAGCTATCCCAGCAGCGCCACCATTGCCCAGTCGTACCTCGGAATCCGGACCAGTACGCCCACGGTGACGGTCGAACCTTCCTCGGAGGCAGGCACTCTCACAATCAGAGTGAAAGCCGAAGACCGATGAGCCGCAACGGCCTATCGGGCCGGTGTTCATCCGGCGACCTGGACCGCTGGTAGATCCGGAATTGACGAGTGCAGCGCTGATCCCTGTTGCTGTCCTCGCCCGAACCGAACGCGATTAATTCCGGGTCCGCTCCCGGTCAACACTGCAGAGCAGATCCGTTCGACTTTGGAGGCACGATGACCCATCCGACAGCCGACTCCCTCCCCCCGGTCGTGGACCAGCAGACCTGGCAGACAGCGCTCGACGACCTGCGTCGGCGGGAAAAGGCCGCCACCCGTGAACTCGACGCCATCGCCGCACAGCGCCGCAGACTGCCGATGGTCGCACTACCCGACTACACACTGATCGGTCCGGACGGCCCGATCCGGTTGATCGACGTGTTCGACGGCCGTTCACAGCTCATCGTCTACAACCACATGTGGTCCGACGGCGCGGAGTGGCAGTGCGGCGGTTGCACCAGCCTCACGTCGCAGTGGACTCGGCTGGGCATCCTCGACAACTACGACGCCCGCTTCGTCATTGTTACCAACGGGCCCATCGAAGACGCACTGGCCTACAAGGCGAAGGTCGGCAACAAAATGGACTGGTATTCGTCGTCCGAGAGCTCGTTCGCCGCCGACGTCGACGCACCGCCCGGCGGGGGATTCGCGGTCAATGTCTTCCTCCGCGAGGGCGACAAGGTCTACCGCACTTGGCACACCACCGGCCGCGGCACCGAACAGCTCAGCTACACCTTCGCCTTGATCGACATCCTGCCGTGGGGCCGCCAGGAGGAATGGCAGGATTCGCCCGATGGCTGGCCACAGTCGCCCACCTACTCCAAGTGGCTCGACTCTCCCGACGTCGCCCGACTCTACGCACACGGCGACGTGCAGTGACGCCCCGAGTGAGGACCGCGCAGTGGTCACCTGTCGCTCGACGGCCTGAGCATCTATCACGAGGTGTGCGGCAAGCTCGGCAAGTCCGGACGGCGTCCGCCTCACCGACCAAAGCCTTCTGTCGACGGCACGTGAATACTGACCCCGGCATGGCATCTCAAATTTGACCCCCTCTCCACCGATCCTGGTTCGAGTCGAGCCAGGAGGGACGAAGGGATGTTGTCCGTGGAAGATTGGGCCGAAATTCGTCGTCTGCATCGCAGCGAACGATTGCCGATCAAGGCAATCGCCCGGGTGATGGGGATATCACGCAACACCGTCCGCTCGGCACTCGCCGCCGACGGACCTCCGAAATACCAACGCGCCAAAGCAGGCTCGATCGTCGACCCGTACGAACCCCGCATCCGTGAACTGCTCAGACAGTTCCCCACGATGCCGGCAACGGTGATCGCCGAACGGATCGGCTGGGACCACTCGATCCGGGTGCTCAGCGGCCGCATCGCCGAACTGCGCCCGGTCTACCTGCCCCCGGACCCGGCCTCGCGCACCACCTACCTGCCCGGGGAGATCGCCCAATGCGACTTCTGGTTCCCCCCGATCACCCTGCCCGTCGACCACGGCCAATCCCGGACCCCGACGAAACTGCCGGTATTGACGATGACCTGCGGATACTCCCGCTGGCTCTCCGCGGTGCTGGTCCCCACCCGCGGCGCCGAAGACCTGTTCGCGGGCTGGTGGCAGCTGATCCACAATCTCGGAGCGGTGCCCCGGGTGTTGGTGTGGGACGGCGAAGGCGCGGTCGGGCGGCGACGCCACCGCAAGACGGAACTGACCGGACACT